>CALACF010000223.1 GCA_937890245.1 uncultured Flavobacteriales bacterium | reverse complement strand
GTCCAGTCCAGTCCTTGAATCGTTGTCAAAAAGTCCATCTCATTCTCCTTCGTTGAATTTCTGGGCCCACCAACGTGGTGGGTTACCCGGTGCAATTCCTTGTACGTGCAAATGACTGCCGCTGCCTGCGTCATGTACAACAGCCCACAGTCCCAACCCCTCGGCGGTGATCTCAGCAGCGTAGAGCCTATGCCCTTCGTCTGCCGCGAAGTCCCTCGCCATGCCGATCAAATGCTTACTCACGTCAGACCCGTCAACCGCTGTATTCCGCTCAACCGTCCTGTGCCCAGAGGTTTCCGACAGATAGGGCTCAAGCCGCACCAGTCGCCTACAGGCCGCATCAAATTCACTGGGTGTCAGAGGCTGCCTCATCGCTTGATAAGCTCTCCCAGGCGCTCCAGCGCAGTCTCAACACGGGCCTGAGATTCTCCCGTAGCCTGCATGGTCTTGGCAAAAGCCTCGCTGCTGTTTCGCAGGTCAGTCTCGAGGTTGGTCATCCTGCCATCCAGCCGGATTACCGCATCGTGAGTCTCCTCGAGCTGGTGCGCCCTGTCCTCGATGACGTCCTGGCGGATCTCCAAAGTCTTCACCCGGTCCCTCACTCTTAAATGACTCGCCGCAGCCACGCTCAGAGTACTGACGCCGGCAAGGATGTACTGCCAAAACGGTTCAATCGGATCATGTTGACTCATTGCCCTCAACCTCCGAGTTCTGATCCCGCACCTGCTGCTGCACGGATAAAAATGCCGCAACCGTCTCTCGCAGTGGACGCTCTGCCAAGGCATTCAAAATCACCTCGACGTGCTCACTCGAAAGCTCCAACGTCATAATCATACCCGGTCCCTTATCGCTGTAAATTCGACAATCGTTGCGTCTAGTTCGTCATCCAAGGTCGGCTCTCCAATCTCGAGCAGGAGCCCCTCGATTTCGTCCAGCTTGAGCTGCTGCGCGGCATTCATTGTTGCAGCCAACTCAGACTTCACCGCAGCACCTAACGCGACTTTACGGACATGCAGAATCTCGGCGAGGGTCATCATGGGTTTATATCCACCGGGGTGATTGAGATGATGATGCCGTCATCCAACGTGTACCATCCGGGTACGTTGAACGTCGCCACCGAGCTGTTCTGGCAGTACAAACCCCAGTCGAGGCCGATCTTGTCACCGCTGGCAATCGACACGATGCACGAACCCGCAATGTCGGCACGATTAAAGATCAGGCTGAAGATGCCGACAACTCCGTACCACGTTGAACTCACCGTGGAACCCGGCACCAACACATGGCCCGAGCCCGTATCCTTCGTGATCCTGACCTTCGTATTCCAGTAATTGGCATTGGCGTATCCCTCGGCGCTGAGTGCCCAAGACACTAAGAACTTCCGCGTGCCACTCGCTGGAAACGCACCGAGGTAGCTGAACTCTCCACCCGCTTGCGACCAGTTTTCATTGTCTCGAACGGTCCAACTAGGCGGCGTGTACCAGTGGTTTGTGTTGACCGCGAGAGTGTTGTACGCCGATGTCAACTTGGTGTAGTTGCCGTGGTACCAGGCACGGTCAAGCGGTGTAGCACCCACTGCCGTATCCACGTATCCCTTGGACGCAGCGTCGGTAGCGGCGGAAGGTGTGGCAACGGTCAGTGCTGCCCCAAATGTCCACGCACCGGCCACGGTCTCCACCGCTGACTTGTCCAGCAGGTTCTGGTTCTGGATGCCTGCCACGGTGCCCGTGACTGCGCTGAAACCAATGTTCCCCACATCCGTCAGGTCGAAGCCGTTGCAGTCCAGACTCCCCGAAAGCTCTGGGGTGATGTCGGTGATGAGCCGATCGATGCCACTGCGCCATGCAATGCCGTGTGGGCTTGCCGTGTCCAGCACAAGCGCCTGCCCGTCCCGTCCTGCTGGGAACTGACTGCGCGAGACTTTGCCTCGGAGGGTGGGCACTATTTCACAATGCCCTGTAGCCGAAGATCGGCGATGAGTGTGCCCAGAACGTCTGCCAACTCTGCGGTGGTTGTGGCGTTTGCGTCATAGGCCCGGTCTGCTGATACGTTGGTGGCTGCGTAGGTAGCTGACACCTGACGCCGCCCAGTCTCGTACCAGTTGGTGCCACCAACATTCGCCAGCGTCACCGTGTCATCAGCAGCCATGACAAAGTTGGCATCACCTTGCAGTTGGAGGTTGGCGCTGTCGGTGAGGGTGATAGCTCCGTGAGCCCGGACGGTGATCGTTTGCCCATCTATCCCGTCATCGAAGTCGGTAATCGCTGTACTACCTGCTGTGATGAAGGTGCGGCCTGTGGAAACCGTGGGCGTAGCGTCCCCGGCTGTAAATGTAATGGTGCCTGTCTTGGCTGTGTTGCTGATGACTTCTGCGTTGTGTCTGGCCTGAACACTCTCAAATTTCACATACGAGAGAAGGTTGCCCACGGATGAGCCAGTCCTAACTACCAGCCGGCAGTACGTCGAGGCCGCATTTGGATTAGCCACAACGCTCGCCGTGCCAATCAGCGCACCACCAAAGTGAAACCAGTTATTCGCACCACTCCACGCAAACCCACCAATAGACCCAGCCGTCGCCCCGGCGGGTTCTGAAGTCAGGATGGCCCCGGCAGAGTCGTAAAACTCCAGGAGAAGGTTGAGCGAGGCAGTGCCCTCTGCGTACAGATTGAACCAGATTTTATCCCGCAGTGGAACCAGGCCCGTGTCTATGAAAGTTTTGTAGCCCAGCACAACCTCTATCTTCGTGGGGTCCCCTGCGTTCACTTTGAAAGCATTGTCGAGGTTGTTCACGTCTACCAAGGCGAGCGGCTGCGTTTCCGTGTAGAGGAAGTGGATGGGAATTATTCGGTTATTGTCTCCGGCATCCGTAAGCGTCCAGGTAGCAGCATCCTTGCCCCACACGAGTGTGTCCGCGAAGTTTGACCATGTGGCGTAAAGCTGGTTGTTGAATGTCCCAGCCGCAAAGTTGAAGTTGTTTGTGCCTTCAAATCTACAGTTGTAGAAGATGTTTCCGCTACCTTTCAGTATATCAAAGTCGATAGCCTCCATTCTGGGCGAGTAGAAAATGTTGTTGTTCATGTTGTAGTCGCCGTCGAGAAGGAGTGTCGATACGATGCGACCGCAGTTGAAGGTGTTCTCGTTCATCCATGCCACCACGCCACCGTTTGCGTTACATGACAGATGGAGTTTTGTCACCGAGATGAAGTCGAACGTGCTGTAGGCAATCGCGTGATATTTTCCACCATCATCGGTAGGGGTGCCCTGCGCGTAACAGTACAGGGTATGCGCGTCCACGAGTTTCAGCCTGCCCCTTACCAGGCCCGCACACTTTATCGTCCCGTTGGTCGTAAATAGGTCGTAATTGTTTGCCGCCGCAGTTGTCGCGTGGCTGCCTACCACGATCTCAGTTGAGGTCGCCCCCGTCAGCAAGTGCCCGTCTGATTTTATCTGGGCAACTCCAAACAGGTCTACCCCGCTTGGTAGCGAGTAAGTGCCACTGGGGACGCGGAAGACCTTCCCGGTTGAAATACATGAGTCCCTGCAACTTTCAAACGCTGCCGTGTCATCGGTCACCCCATCACCAACAGCCCCAAAGTCTTTGACGTTGGCAACCTCTCCCCAACGGTCAGCCAACAGACGGGA
>CALACF010000222.1 GCA_937890245.1 uncultured Flavobacteriales bacterium | reverse complement strand
TATGGGGCCGACACACTGCGCTGTTATGAGATGTTCCTCGGGCCGCTCGAACAAGCCAAACCATGGGACACCAAGGGCATCAGCGGGGTGCATAATTTCTTGCGCAAACTCAGCCGTCTGTTCCGCGATATAGACGGCAACTGTGTTGTGAGCGAAGACAAGCCAACCGCCGACGGCCTGCGCACTGTGCACAAGACGATCAAAAAGGTCTCGTCCGACCTGGACCGATTGAACTGGAACACCGTGGTATCTGCCATGATGATCGGGGTGAATGAACTGACGGCCCAGGATGCGCATCAGCGGGCATTGCTGGAGCCACTGGTCGTGCTGCTCTCGCCTTACGCTCCGCATTTGGCCGAGGACCTCTGGGGGCTGCTCGGCAAGGATGGCAGCGTGTGCGACGCGTCGTGGCCCGCCTTTGACAAGGCCCATCTGGTGGAGGCCGAGGTGAGCTATCCGGTTTCGTTCAACGGCAAGGTGAAATTCAAATTTGCCGTTGCGGCCGACTTGGACCGCGGCGCCGTTGAAGCTGCCGTGATGGCCGACGACCGAACCCAGGCCCAACTCGATGGCCGATCGCCCAAGAAAGTGATCGTCGTGCCGGGTCGGATCGTGAACATCGTGGTCTAATCGATCGATTCTAAAAATATTTCTGCACCCTTCTCAGTGAGATGGGCTGTCCCGCGTGCGCCGCATTCTCAAGGGCTTTCGGGACCATCTCTGCACTCATTCGTCGATAGCCTCAATCCCTTCGTCGTGGGTTTTGGGCAGTTCATCGTGGATTACATTTGGTTTATCGAAGATTATTCGCCATCTTTGTGGGGCTTAATCATGCGGAACCCTCCAGAGCCCCTCCATATCACTGCTATGCAACGCCTAACCCTCACTTGGATGTTGATGCTCGCTGTTGCGTGCACCGCTCCGACGGTCAGCGCACAGTACATCAACAGCAACACGGCCCCTGAGGGCTATGGGCTGTCGTTAGATACTGTGTCAGCTGACATCGGCATGCTGGTCGGACTGACCGGAACGGTCGATCTCACCGGCTATGCCTGCTACCGACTCTACGTCGAGCTTATCAACGAGAACGATTTTCTCTCGTCCATCTCGGGCGACGAGCTCAATCCGACGTACGTCACCACGACCACGACGTACTACCACGCATTGATCGGTGGACTGACAGCGTCTAGCTCCAACCCCATGCTCTTCCCGGTTTACCCGGATCTTCAATTCGATAGCTATGTCACAATCGGGCTTGAGGGGCCTGCCAATGCGACTGCCGGAGAGGCCAATACTTCAACGGTTCAAAGCACAGGCAACCCCTGGGCCACCGTATTTGATCCCGGCGCAGGACTACCGGGCGGCAATATTTCTATCGACGACCCCATCGGGGGCGCGTGGTACGCTCTCAACGGGGATGCCAATGGGATTCCGGGGCCAGCCCTCCACGTCCTCGTCGGCCAGTTCACCACAGATGGCGAGTTGAGCGGACAGCTCTTCAGCCAGGTATTCATCAACGGATTGGGCGAAACTGAGTTTCGCGACACCTTCTTTTTCGGACCCGCTGTGGCCGATCCAGGATGCACCGATCCCACCGCTTGCAACTACGCGACGGATGCGGAAGAGGACGATGGATCATGCGAATACCCAATCGATTTGTGGGGATCTGCAGCATTGGACTGTGAAGGCAACTGCCTCGAAGACAGCGACACCGACGGCGTTTGCGACAGCGACGAGGTTCCTGGGTGTACGGATGAGGCGGCATGTAACTACGCAGCTACGGCGACGGACGACGATGGAAGTTGTGCTGCGCTCGACGCCTTGGATATCTGCGGGGGAACGTGCGCGGAGGACTTTGACGGGGACGGTATTTGCGACGATTCAGATCCTTGTGTTGGGCCGGCGAGCAATGTGACCGTGATGCCTATCATCCCAGCAACACTGATTGCCGAGGTAAGCTTCAATGGCGCATCTGCTTTCTATACAACGGTGTACGCCTATGTCGGCGGCGAACTGCGCGGCATGGCCGAGACGGTGGCCTACGACGGAGCGGCATACGTGAACATCTCGATTTACGCCGAAACGGGCGATGAAGTGAACTTTACGGTGTTCCAAGAATCAACGTGCGAGGCGTGCACTTCCGGCGACAACCTCACGGTTTGGTCGCTGGGCGAAGAACTTGGGAGCTTTGAAAACCCCGGACAAATCAATGCCGTTTGCGCTGGCGTGTCACTCGGCTGTATGGACTCAGCGGCCTGCAACTATGATGCAAGCGCCCTGATTGACGACGCCAGCTGCACATTTGCCGACGAGGGATTTGACTGCGACGGGAACTGCTTGGCCGACCTGGATGGCGACGGAATCTGCGATGGCGATGACCCATGCATAGACCCTGATTTAACAGCAGAAGTGCTGCCTTTGATCCCCGCTGCCTTCATCGCTACCGTTTCTTTTGACGGGGCGAACTCAAGTGATTTCTGGGTGATTGCCCGGGTGAATGGCCAGACGCGTGGCGCAGCTGAGCCCTTCATGTTCGAGGACGTAGCTTACGTGAATATGACCGTGTACGCGGCGCCTGGCGACGCCATCGAATTCTCCATTTTCCAGCCCACAACTTGCACCGAATGCCTCGTTTTGTGGGGGGCCGAGATTGCTACTGAGGGCGAGTCTTACGGAAGCTACGACGACCCAATCGCCTTCGATGCGGTATGCAACCCCGTGTGGGGATGCCTCGATGAATTGGCCTGTAACTTCAATGAGGAGGCCAATTTAGACAGCGATGACTGCATCT
>CALACF010000221.1 GCA_937890245.1 uncultured Flavobacteriales bacterium | reverse complement strand
CCACCGCCTTGCCAATGCAGTAGAGGTGCTGGGTTGTCAGGCTGGAGGACCACTCACGCCTGCTCATCAGGTAGTCCACCGCCTTGCCAATGCAGTAGAGGTGCTGGGTTGTCAGGCTGGAGGACCACTCGACGCCGTTGCCTGGGCCGAGGGGCAGCTCACTATACAGGCGGCTCATCAGCATTACGCTGATTCCGGCAGGGACACCTGCCAGCACCAACGCGTTACGCACGTAGTTGTAGCGCACCGTTCCCCTGCGCAGGCCCAGGTGCATGATCACCTTGTCCCCCGTGGTTATACGTCTGACTCTCATTGTGATCTGAAGTGCTCGTCGACCACCTGCCTGGCTATCCTCAGGTTTCGCGGGGTGATCTCAAGGCCGTTGTCGAGGAAGTCGAGGGAGCCGGACGCACGCCAGTGGGTCTCGTTGACCAGGGACAGTGCTTCTCCACTGGCTATCCCCTGATCGACCAGAACCCTGTGGAACGTCGCGAAACGGGCCCCAGCTGTGTGCATGGACAGCCGCACTGCCACCTTGGTTCCCCGGCTGAGTTGCTTTGTAGTTCTCATGCTTTCCCCTCCCTGCCTCTTCCGCGCCGCTCCCGTGCTTGCCGTGCCCGCCTCTTCCTTCTCGTCATCTCCTCGTTCACTGCGCGCTTGAGGACGAGAAGGAAGAGGCCCTCTCGATTGTTGTTGCGATGCCTCTGGGACAGCTGCTTGTCCATGTGTTCGATGACGCGCCAGGAAGAGTTGCGGCCATAGCCTACGTGGGCGCATGCCGCCATCACATGGTGGCTGTAGTAACACATGCCCCTCGGCCTCGCGATCACGATCACTGCTTTGTCTCCTAATGTCATCGTTTTCTCCTCTGGGTCTGCACGGCCTGGTTCACGGACCGCCTGATTGCCATGAGCATCTCCGTATTCGTCTCAATGATGAATTCGCCTCCCTTGAGACGGACGAAGTCCTGGCCACGAGGCGGCCCTAGCAGCTGGTAGACTCTCCTGCACTGGGCCGGGCTCAGCCCCAGGCACTTCAGGTAGCTCTTAAAGTTCGTGCCTTCGATGCAGCCCCAGTGGGCCGATGCCAGCAACATGGCTTTGTGTCCGGTGTTCATCGTTTTCTCCCTACCACCGTAGCCAGCAACCTGTCCATGTGGGTGTGCAACCCGATGACACGGTTGACGGTCCGCTTGAGGAAGAGCAACAGCTCACTATTGACATCGTAGGTGTGGTAACCGACGGCGCCTCTGCTGATGAATGCGTTTTCCAACCTCATGTAAACGTCGTTTGCGACCTTGGGGCTGACCCCGCACTTGAGGAAGATGGCTATCAGTCGCCGCTCGTGGATGGTCAGGCGCCTTGACACCCTGTAGGCTACTTCTTGGCCTGTGGTCATCCCAGAACCTCTCGGATGCTCCTTTTCAGGGTGAGCAATAATTTGCCATCCACCCTGTAACTTCCCTCGCTGAACAGATCTCCGTAGGTGTTCACCATCTTCAAGAAGAGATGGGTGATCACCTTTTGCCGCGCATCGCATCCCATGCCGCAGTGGCAGGAGAGCAGGGTGAACAGTTCCCCACGTGTAACGTAACGCTGGATCGAGACCAGTATCAGCACTTTGTCTACGCCGCTCATGCTATCGCCCTCCCGGCCCTCACTCTTTGTCTACGTTTCTTGATCCATCGCCTGCTCTCCCTGTCGACGAGGCGCTTGAGCAGCCTGAAGGTGGCCGTGCAGTTAACGAAGCACACCGGTGCACATCCACGGTGCCATGGCGCTTCGTCTGGGCTCACAATCATGGCCCTGACGATCTTGTTCGAGGTAGCCTGGGTCAGTCCCAGATGCAACAGGGCTACCTCGATATCCCTGATCGGCACCCAGCCCACTCTCCAGGTGCAGATGACCACTGCCTTGTCTCCTGTGGTCACGCTGCCCTCCCGGCCCTGTCGACCTCGTTCATGGCCCACTTGAGGACGCGCATGAACTCGGTGTCCGTAGTGTAAATGCTGAAATAGCACTCGCGGGTATGGTTCCAGGTTGCTGCATCCGGCCTCCTGGGAGACTGCGCAGCCAGCCTTTTCGCGATCAGGGTGCCAACCTGCTTCATTGCGGCTTCGCTGACACCCATGTCCTCTCCGATGTCCTCCACCTCGCTGGAGCTGATTTGGCCTGGCCACCACGCTACGATGATCACCATCTTGTCTCCCATAGTCAGTTTCATCCTAGGCACCCCTCTCTGCCCAGCTTCAGATCGTTCGCTTCGCCGCTTAGCCACACCCTCTCGGCTGCGTCCATATCAGCCTCCCGGCGCCTGCGGTCCTCCACGACACCGTTGACGACGTGGACGTAGCGGCGCGTCTTATCCTGCCATAACCGCACCTCGGCCCGCACGCTGAGCAGGAAGCGCCCGTCCACCTTCGTGAAGTCGACAGTCCCTGTGGCAGCTAGGCGGGCGAAGACGGCGAACGCCATCTTCTTGCAGTATGTAAGGCGAAAGCCCTTGGCGATGGTGTCACCCATGCCGTTTCGAACCAACAGCCTAGCCAGGGTAAGCGGCGTGATCGAGCTTCTGAGCGATACCAGGACCGCAATTTTATGGGGGAGATTCACGGTGTAGACAAAAACGGCTCCCTCCTCACTCTGGCGAGCAACGAGGGAGCCGCAGGGATAATTGTGGCTTCGGCTCAGACGATTTCGAGCAGCACAAACTTCGTGTTGTGGGGTTGCTCGCTGTCACACAGGCTGGTGGTCCGCAGAAACGTATAGTCGCTGCCGCCGTGCGCTCCACACGCATGGGTCGCGTTCAGCCACTGGCCCGCCATCAGGACGACGTTGCGAGGCGCCCAGACACCGTTCATTTCAGTGTGAACCTCCACTCTCAAATTCTTGGCGCTGATATCGTCCACGGCCTCCGCCTCCGCGATGGGCTCAGGGATCGATTCCGATGAAGTGGGCCGGGCCATACCGAGTTCCTTGGCATCTTCCACGGTATACGCCGTCACCGAGTTGGGGGAGACCTCGGGCGCGGCTGTCGTTGACGACGCGGACGGCTCTGAGGGGGCTGACTCGGGCTCTGGCGACACCTCTGGCGCTGCTGGCACGGACGATTTCGAGGATTTTGAGGATTTCGAGGACGCTGCTGGCTTACTCGCTGACTTTTTCGTGGGGGCGTGTTTTTTCTTAGATGGCATACTATTTTGCGTGTTTAGTGGCTTCAGTTGACTACGTGTTAACTACAAGAACGGCGAGCCAGAGGGTGTAGGTGGAATCGATTACCCACCGTGGCTCTAAGGGATTTCTAAGATGATCGGTGTTCAACCAAAAACACCACCGCACCCACGATCCTTACCGTCCGTATGAGACAGGGCACAACACCCTGACCAAAATTCGTATACATTATTCATTCGGCTTAACGATGTAACTACTCCCCGTCGAAGTCCACCACGTTCAAGCTTGTGAGCACATCGACCCACGCGCCCTCAACCAGGGCCTTTGCCACACCCATCATGTTGGGGCGTCGTGACAGCGTTGCTAGTCTGGGTCTCATATCAGTTCAAATCCGGGTTGTGTGCCGCCTCTGGCACAATGGTGAATTGGTCGATGAAGTTTTTGTGCGACTCAGCTGCCGCCATGCCCGCCATGGTCGTGTTCCCGGCCTTATCCGGCACGATCATACGCCACACGTCGCGGCCCGTCTCTCTGGCCTTGATGAACCTCACATTCAGGCCCTTGGCGATCTTGTCGTAGTCCTTATCCTCCTCGAACCGGACCCCCTCCTTCATCAGGTCAGCCACGCCGTGGAACACCCCCTGCACGACGACTGGAGGCAGTGGCATCACAATCTGGACATTGAGTGTGTCCCACGTCTCCTCGAAACCGTGGGTGTGGGCGTTGAACCCGGTGGGCGAGCAGGGGTCATCGGCGGGGACCATGTGGCAGTACCACCCCATTCGTATCATTGCTTCTTCGGGCGCTAAAATTTCAGGCATGTTGATTCTTTCGTGTTGGTCGGTTTTTGTTTACGAGCCCAATGTATACAGTTTGCTGTGCCTGTCTACACCTAATTTTAAAAATCTACTGATTCCACGGTTTGATGTTCGGTGCCAGGTAAACCTGGGGCATCGTGCTGGGGTCCCTCTGGCATGCCCCGGACGCCTGTCCGACCCACGTGACGTAGTCCATCACCCATGCGTAGGCGGGCAGCTGGGCGTCGGGTTCAACCTCTTCTGACAGACGGGCGATCACTCGCCTTTTCCACTCCGCCCAAAAGTGGTTGAACTCGGCGTGGGTCTTGCATGTGACCCCGAGTTGGAGAAGCACTGGCTTGATCATCTTCACGTGGTCGTACACGTCCTCTTCGAAATCAAGCTCGTTATCTGCCCCGAACAGCTCACACGCAAGGACGAGTAGCGCGCACACAGACCCGTAGGCCATCGCCATGCTCTCAGCGACCATCTTCGCAGGGGGCGGGTCACTGGCGGTTAGGATCGTCATGTCCTGGGTGAGGGCCGTCACAATTTTGTGCAGGTGCGGGTCATACACGGCGTGCTTCGTATCGCACCCCGGGCAGGGATCGTCTTCTTGCCGTCTACGGCGTCTGGATTCTCGTTCGCTCATTTCTGTTTTTCCGCCAATCACCCGAACAGGGCGCCGAACAATGCCCGCACCGCTAGCCCAATTGCGATCCATGTTGCTGCTATCACCATGGCTGCAAAAAGCCACATGACAGGGTCTGGCCAGGGATCTTTTCGTTCTTCGTCACTCATGCCGCTGGAGTGTAGAACAGACACCCGCCAAGACTCAACTAAACTTTGTATACAGTTGCTTTCGCCGCCGCAAAAGATTTGCCTGTTCTACCATCCGTAGTAGCAGTAGTTACAGCGTCATGGCCAATTACGTATTCGTTAACTCAGGCAGCAAAGTGCAGCATATCGCCACTTCGGCGGTCACTTCACGTGGCGCCTGGAGCAACGCAGGAACCTACGTGCCCGATGATGTCGTGACTGGAACACTGCCACGAACGTCCAACTTTATCGCGTTGGGCACGAACACTGGGCAGGCGCTTCCGGTCACAAGCAACGGCACTTGGTCGCTCCTGATTCCGACAGCATGAATATGACACATGGCAGACGACCCCGTCGAACGTAGGTGGATTCCGACCACTGATCCCCCCGCCAAATGGCCCCGCGAACGCCAGGGGACCATCAGCGCCATCATCCCCGTCTCGGACTCAGACCCAGCCTTGATCGAGCGGTGCATCAAGTCTGTGCGCGAATCCTGCACTGAGGATGTAGACGTTTTCGTCATCGTGTGCCCACCACCCGAGGAGTGGGTGAGCTACAAGGGTGCCTACGACTCCGGTGCGGTCACCGTTTTCATGGAGGGAGAGTATGACTGGGGCCGGTGCGTCAGCCAGGGAATCAAACGACTTCCAGAGGGGTGCGCCTACGTCCTCATACTCGATCCGTCCACCCAGTTCGACAAGGCGGGAGATGTAGACAAGCTGAGGGAAGCCATCGACGAGCACCACTGGGCCTACGCGGAGCCCCGCATCCTCGGATACGATAAGTCGACCACCGGAGGTCCGGCCACCTCCAGCTGCGCCATGTGGGATCGGGCTTGGCTCACTCGTGTCGGGTCCCCTGACTCCGGTTACAGGTCGCGAGCCAAGGGAAGCGTCGACTACGGCGTCAACAAGCCCGGCATCACCATCGTCATCACCAACTACAAGCGCCCCGACAAGCTTTGGGCTGCCTATCGGTCCTGCATCGACGCGGGTATGACTGAGATCGTCATCTCCTCGTCAGGCGTGGACGAGGAGATGCGCAGCCTCCACTCCAAGATCCTTGCGGAGTCGCCACAGGTCACCATCCTGGCCGACGAGCACGACGACGGCTGCAACGCCAACTGGCTCGCAGGGGTCCGGGCGGCCCCGTCTGACTTCGTGACGATCCTGCACGATGATGACACCCTGCTCCCCACGTTCCATGAGATTTACGACGATTGGGACCCTGACGCAGACTTTTACGCGTGGGATGGCGCCAAGCACGGGTCAGGGGCCACAGGGACCTACCCGACACTGGCCGACTACGACGGGGGAATGCACGGCACACGCGTACTCTACTCACGTATGCTTTACCCCGACCAGCTGGCCATTTCGCCTGTCGGAGGGTGCTTTCCCAAGGAGCACCTGATCGAGGTGCTCACGTGGTGCGAGGAGAACTTCAAGGGCGACCCTCTTTTCCACACCAGGCCCACCATGATGGTCGGCAACGACATGCTCATCTGGCTCAGGGCCGTCGAGAAATACTCGCGGTTCAAGTACATCAAGACTCCCAGGGTGAGCTACGGACACTTCGTAGGCTCGGCCAGCTATGACGACGCCATCGAGTTCGGGACCAACCCGAGCCGGACTGAGGGCCTGTTGCCGATCTACACCCGGATTAAGGATCTCCACCTGTCCGAGACTCCCAAGATCATCCACGTGCTGGAGCGGCACGCCGTCTCCGGCGAAACTGCGCGCCGAGTGGCAGCTGCTGAGGCATCGTGGGACCGCCTCTATCTCACCAACATCGTCGTTCCACTCCACGTCTGGGACTACAAACGCGACACCGGGTTCATGGGTGACAAACGCAGATGTCCATTCCTACGCGACATTCTGGCGGAGGCGATGGGGTACGCCGACGATGACGACATCATCATGCTGACCAACGATGATACGGTGCTCCACCCCCTGGCTCCGTGGGCCATCCTCAACATGATGACCCGGGAGGACTGCCTATGTGCGATGAGAGTGTCGTTCGACAAGGGGCGCATGCCTGATCCGTCTCAGGACGCGTTGACGACTGGCTCCATCGGGAAGATAGACGGTGGCCGAGACCTGTTCGCCATGCGCAAATCATGGCTGACTGAGCACTTCCACCTCATCCCGGACTACACCCTGGGCTCCTCTGACTGGGATTCCACCCTCAGCCTGGCCATGCGGCTCACCAAGGGCATGGAAGTGATCCACCACGATTGGATGCTTCCCCAGAAGCGCAGTGAGTTGCCCATGGGCCACGTCTACCACGAATGGCACACGGCCTTTTGGACGGACGGCACCAACCGTCACGTGCTCAATACCCAGCTCTGGAATCGGGAACTCACCGTTGCATGGCAGCGTAAGCACGGGATTGGGTGGACCCAGCGCTGCTCGTGAACTACGCGACCAAGACAGTGCTTTCCAGCGGGGGAATCGATCCCAACGTGGCGGTGCGCCTGGATGGTCGGGTCTACCGCAGGATTGACGCCACGACTCGCACTGAACGATGGGCCGAGACGGAGAACTTCATGTGCTCCAAGGAAGCTTCCAACCTCGTGGACAAGGGCCTCGTGGTTCCATTCGCACAGGTGGCATGCACCTTCGACGGGATGCGTCACTACGAGACTGCCACGATACCCTGCGTGTCCACTCCGAACCAATGGACAGGGCTCCAGTTCACAGACATCCTCGCGTGCATCATACGCTTGAACATGGAACTGGAGTGGACCAAATCGCGCTTCCGGGCGACTGACTGCCACACGAACAACGCTACATTCTTGCACACTCAGGCCGTCTACTTCGACCTCGGTTCGTTTTCCCACGTGAACCACGACTATGTCCTGGACCACATCCGCCTGAGCCTGGAACAATACGGATGGGACGTTGATCTATGCCCCCTCGGTGCCAGCCTCTCCGAGGTTGAGTCCAACGTGGTGCGCTACGGGTATGGGAGGACAGTTACCGAGGACGACTGGGACACCTACGACACCTCGGAGCTTCCTCAGTGCGCCGGGGACATCGGCGCGGGTGACCCTGAGGTAGCCCAGCTCGCCTACTGGGTCCGGCAGTGCCGCCCCAGTTCTATCCTGGACGTGGGAGCAAACAAAGGGCGCATGGCTCGCGTGTTTGCTCGGAATGGCACGCACGTGACGACGATTGACACGTCGGAGCGGGCCGTCGACGCCTGCTACACCACGGCCGAACGCCTTTCGCTGCCGATCACGTGTCTCTACGGGAAGGTGCAGGACATGAACCTGGGCCAGCACTGCGATATGGTCGTGGCCTCGTCGGTAACGCACCACCTGATCCGGTCGGGCGTGTCATTCGCCGACCAAGCCAAGCTGTGGAATGACCTGGCAAGGCGGTTCCTGCTAGTTGAGTTCATCTCACCTGACGATCCCACGCTGAGCGGGTGGGCGCCAATCAACGACTACAACCAAAGTGCGTTCTTATCATCGTTGGAGTCTGCCTGGCGGATCGTCACCCAGGCTCCTAACGGAAAACACCGAACCTGGTATTTTATGGCACGACGATAATGATCGCACTCTCATCGGCAATATCGAGCGATAGGCACCCGAGGCTCAACCTCGGGAAGCCTGACCTACTCTTCAAGTCCCTGGCGCAATCCTCACCGAAAACACCCAGGGTGTTCATCACCAACGAAACAGATGTGGATGTGGACGCCGACGTTGTTTTCGAGGGCGACGTAAACGCTGGCACCGTCGCTCTTGCGGCGCTGTGGGACGCTCGGTCCTCCTGGACGCTCGCACAGTATCCAGGGCACCTGTGCGCTGCCAAACGCTGGTTTTACTACCGAAACTACCTCAAGCAAATCTCCTACGATACTGCCTCTCCGATGGCCACCTTCGACACCGATGTCATGGTGTTCACTGACGTGAAGGCGTGGTGGTACGACTATCCCGAGCGCCACGACCTCGTCGCCACTGGCACGCCATCTCGTTATGGGGATGAGGTCATACCGGTCCAGGCCCCTACGTTTATCCGAAACCTGGACGTTCTGAACGAATTTTGTGCGTTTGTCATGTGGCTCCTCGGTGACGAGAAGCACCTTAAAGCTCTCACCCTGCCCGATTACTACCACGGCCGCGTCGGAGATATGACGTTGTGGTGGGCCTTTCTCACATCAAAGGGAATCCCGTTCAAGCGCATCACGGACATCGACGGCGGCTCAACCTGGGACCACATGCTCTCCCTGGACTACCACGGCTACGAGCATAACGGGCACGCCAAGGTAATGCAGTTTCGCCATGGCGTGCCCTGGTGCTACAACCGGGAGAAACGCCAGTGGATACGTTTCAACTCCCTGCACTTCTCAGGCCAAGAGAAGGGACTCATGCCAGGCGCCTGGAATGACGTGCAGGGCCAGCTTTTCAACCCCGGTGGTCGGGCATTCGTGAAGGGAGGGAGCGCTGGCTTGAGGCTGGCCGCACACATTCCTTACCCGGCCCAGAGGGTAACCGACACCACGGCTCTTTTCGACACAGCCTACGGCACTAAACTCCTAGAATTCGA
Organism: uncultured Flavobacteriales bacterium; assembly: GCA_937890245.1. GTDB lineage: Bacteria > Bacteroidota > Bacteroidia > Flavobacteriales_D > Sanyastnellaceae > UBA8752. The sequence continues at coordinate 220 of CALACF010000221.1, read as the reverse complement.
AAACTACAATGCATGTCCTAATCCACAGGGAAGGTGACTACTACGGCCTCGAATGGGCCGTCACGTCTCTGAAGCGGCACGCTCCCACTGTGCCACTCACCGTCATCACGGACTCTGCGCTCGACGCGGGGTGCCGCAGCCTCGAGAAGCTTGGCGACGGCCGGCTGGGACGCGAGGGCCGTCCACGCCTCGGAGACGCGGTCAAAGGCGCCGGAGGCGG
>CALACF010000220.1 GCA_937890245.1 uncultured Flavobacteriales bacterium | reverse complement strand
TGTTCCGAAGATGTCCGTGTCAGCATCGATGACCATCAAGAACGTGTCGATGCCCGTCGTCACCCGCACATCAAATAGCGGCGGTGCGTTGGTCCACTCTGCGGCATCCACAAGTTCGGCGCATTTCAGACGAACCAGGCGACTCTCGGTGTACTCGTCTAGTGTGTTGACCACCTCCGGCACGGTCAACCCCTCCCCTTCCGTAGATAAAATCAGCGTGTCCACCAGAATCTGTGCGCGGCCCATGAATTGGGAGATTGAACCGCGGATGCGGACGCTGTCACCCTCGGCCACGAGGTAGTCAAAATTGTCCACCGCGCTGAACACCTGAATGCCCGCTGTGGGGTCGATGATGGTGAACTGCAGGCCCGACGGGTAGGTGTTGAATCCGTGGATTACTCCGCGCAATTCGCAGGGCACCAACAAACTATCAAGGCCGCCGATCACATTGATTCCGCGCACATCAGCGATGGGGTAATGGGGGTATCCGAGGTCGCTCGGGGCGATTTGGATGGTCACGCTGTCCTGGAAAACCTCTGCCGGACCGAAGCCCGCTTCAGCATCGAGTACAACGGTGAGCAGGAGCGTAAAGAACTCGAGCGGTTCGGGCTCGAAGTCGTCGACAATGCTCAACGAAAGCGGCGCCGATGCCATCAAGCCGTCGGGAAAATTCAGTGTCAACGGAAAGAGTGTTCCGAAGTCTTCGACCGCAGTTGCCGTGCCGCCCGCAAGAACCTCCACTGTTGCTGAAACCGCGTGAATCGGCAGCACAATCGGAATGTCAAGTCCCACGAGATCGCCCTCATACGCGAGCACATTCTCCACCGGAAAACCGATGCCCGGCAAGGCTGTCGTGTCCAGTCCACACGCCGTCGCCTCGTGATAACCGAAGAAGGTGAATGTGTTTTCCGGGAACGTCTGCCATTGCGTCAAGCCTTCAGACCAATCCGCAGTTCCCGACGTCACGTCGCTGTTTCGCTTCATCGAATGGTGCAACATCGTAACGTCGTTCACTGGCCATCCGTCCGATCCTGGGTCCTGACCATAGTTTCCCAATGCATCCACAACCAGCCCGTTGCGCTTGAGCAGCGTCACGTCATTGCCATTGAAAAGCGTTACGTCATCGAGCACGTCCGCCAAGCTGGTAAGCGCCACAGTTGCCGAACCGTTGGCCACCGTGAAAACTTCGCCCGGAGCGAGCGTTCCGCTGAGCTGCAAAATATGGTTCGGCGTCGAAGAGCCGTTGTTGTACGTTTCAAGCAGATACTCACTGAGATTCGCCGTCGTAGAAGCGCTCGGATTGTAAATCTCAAGCCCTTTATTAAACGAGCTTCCGTCGACGTATTCGCTGAAAAACAGGTCGGTACACAAGCCGCTTGGGTCACAGTTTGATATGCCAATCGAAAGGTGGTTGGCAGAAATCGACGTGCAGCTATCGGCTGAAGCCGCCAAAATCGAAGCGCCCGATTCGACCGTTTCATCCAACAAAGCCCCGAGATAACTCAGCACATACACATCGTAATCGCCAGCGCCCAAAAGCTCGAAATCGTATTCCGGCGTCGAAGTCGTGTCGATCACTGTGCCGTCGCTGGCGGTGATAATGAACAAGCGGTCGGCGTTGAGACTCTCCGTAGTAAAGCCGAAATCCACATGCGTATTGGGGAAGCCCAGGCAACCGATCGTCGATTGTGCGCCAGCCGCCGTGTACACCCAGCCGCCGTCACAACTCGGTGGCAGGCAGTAAATGCGATCGACCAGTACGGGCTGAACGGAGAACGCGCGGCAACCGTCTGCGGCGATGCTGTCCATGTGCTGTCCCATGACAATCGAGGCCGGGTCCAAATCGCCCTCATAACTCAGGCCCCAAACCCAACACGGGCCCTGTGGAGATCCCGCAAAGTCGTAACCCGCCGTGGTCACAACATCAATGACGTTGCCTTGGGCGTCGGCAATCACCAGGCCGTAGTTGCTGTCGATGGCCGACGTGGTTACTTCGAAAGGCAGGTATCCGCCCGGCAAGTCGACACAGATGCTGGCTGTTTCCTCTCCACCCTGGGCGACAATCCAACCGCCGTCGCACGTCAGTACGTTGGTCGCGCCTGGGGTCGGCTGCTGTAAAAGCATGCCCTCAGAGTCAAATGCCGTTCCGCCGTCAGGTACGCGTGCCCAGGCCAGGGCGCCGCCCAAGGCGATGCCCATTTGCCATTCGTTGAGTTGCGGCTGGTCCGGTGTCAAAGCGGCAATTAGTTGCGGGTCCGTTTGGTCGTTGGTTCCGTAAACAACGGCGTCCACGAGTTCCGCATCGGCGACGTTGGCCAATGGCGTTCCATAAGGCCACGCATCGGCTGATCCTTCAAATAGGGCCACCGCATCGCCTCCGTCGCGCAGCACGCCCGGTTCAAAAACGAGGTTGACGCCAGGAACGGCGGGGTTGCCCACAACGAAAAATCCTTCAGCGTTCATGGTCTGCCCCTCGAGGTTAAATACTTCGTAGCTGATGTCCGTACTGCCTTTAAAGAACACAAGGGTGTATCCGTCGAGCGACATTTCAGGCGCGCCGTAAAGCTCCACGAATTCGAGTGAGTCAGGGACGCTGTTCGAGTCGCAATCCACCTCGTTGATTCGCAAGTCTTGGGCATGGACATGTGCGGCGCCAAAGGCCGCAGTTGCCGTGATCACAACAGCGAATAGGTGGGAAAGAAATCGGTTCATTTGGCGAGGCGTTTCAGTTGTGGGGGGTCGAATTTACGCTTTCCACATCGGACCGCTCGTATGCACTTGGTTTATTTGAAACCCACGGCGCGGGTGGTCGTATCTTCACGCGTCCATGGCAAGCGCGAAACATATGGAGACCTTGAGCGAACGGCTGCGAGCGTTCGTCCGGAAATACCACCGGAACCAGATCCTGAAAGGGTTGCTGCTACTGGTGGGTGCGCTTCCTGTGGCGTTTTTGCTTGTGGCAGGACTGGAAGCCGTGGGGCATTTCGGGACGGGGGTCCGGACGGGGCTTTTTTACGGCTTGGTGGCGTTTTCTTTGGTGGTTTTGTACCGCTGGGTTGCGGTGCCGGCGATGAAGCTGGCTCAGATCGGCAAGGTGCTAAGCGAGGATGAGGCCGCGCGGATTGTGGGGCGACATTTTGGTGACATTGAAGATCGGCTGATCAATACACTGCAGCTGGAGCGACGGGCTTTGGGGGAAGTTGGGACGGGTGGCGAAAGCGACTTGCTGATGGCGAGCATTCGGCAGCGATCCGATGCTCTGCGGCCGTACAGGTTTACTTCGGCTGTGGATTTCGGAGAGAACCGCCGTTTTCTGCGCTATGCCGTGCCGCCGCTCGTGGTGTTGGCCGTGACCTGGTGGGCGCAGCCTGAGGCCTTGGAGGGGTCGACTGACCGTTTGATGCGCCACAGGACTGAGGTGGTGGCTGAGGCCGCGTTCCGCCTCGAATTGTTGGAGGCTGAGATCGAGGTGTTGGAGCGGGACGATGCGACCGTCGTGGTGCGCGCGGTGGGGGGCGTGATTCCATCGCGGGTCGAGGTCGTTTCAGGTGGCGTTCGGATGCGGATGGCCCGTGGCGACGACGGCTTGTTCCGGTATGTCTTCCGCCACGTTCAGGAGGGTTTGTCGTTTGAAGTGGAGGCCGCTGGGGGGCGTGCTATTTCTGGGCGCTTGAAGATTCGGAAACGCCCGGAATTGCAGGGACTGACTGTGGATATTGTTCCGCCATCCTACACGGGCTTGGGCCGTGAAACCGTCAGCAATGACGGTCGATTGAGCGTGCCGGCGGGGACGGCGTTGCACTGGCAAATCACGACGCGCCATGCAGAGAAGCTGCGCGTTCACTGGGGCGATTCCGTGGTGGTGCTTTCGCCTGATGTGGACCAGCATTTTGGTTTTGATCGTGCGGCCAATAAAGACCTGATTTACGTACTGGCGCCGATGGATGACCGGGGTCGGGCCGTCGACTCAGTGGCCTACGGATTGCGCGTGATCCCCGACCGGCACCCCGCTATTCGCGTATCGTCTACCGGAGACAGTTCTTCGTATACACAGTTGTACTTCAACGGATTGGTCCGCGACGACTACGGGTTTTCGCGGCTTTTATTTCGTTGGAAAATCAGTGGCGGCGCGGGTGAAATTGGCATGGAGGCGCTCGAACGGCCCAGCGGACGGGAGGATGGTTTCTTTCACGCGTGGAACTTGCAGGAGCTGGGGATTCAAATGGGGGATCAGCTAACGTATTGGTTTGAAATCTGGGACAATGACGGCGTTCAGGGCGCCAAGATGACGCGATCGCAAACGTTCACGTATACGGCGCCTGACGCCGAGGAGTTGGCCCAGCAAAATGACTCGACAGACCACGCGATGACGGCTGCCCTTGAGGACGGCCTCGAAGAGGCGCGCCGATTGCGCGAGGAAATGGAGCGTCTCCGTCGAAAGATGATGGAGAAGGAGACGCTGGGTTGGGAGGAAAAAGCAGAGCTGGAGGAGTTGATCAAAGCGCAGCAGGAGCTGAAGGACCAGGTGGAGCAGATGCAGGAGCAGAATCGGCAGCACGACAAGAAGCAGTCCGAGCTCAAACCCCCTTCTGAGTCGATTCAAAAGAAGCAGGAGGCGTTACAACAATTGCTGGACGAGGTGATGACGGATGAGTTGCAACAGATTTACGACGAAATGCAGAAGCTCATGGAGCAGATGGACGAAATCGACAAGGAGCAGATTGAGGAGCAGCTATCTGAAATGGATCTCGACCAGGAAAACCTGGAGAACGAGTTGGACCGGGCGATCGAGCAGTTCAAACAGCTGCAGTGGGAGCAGAAGATGGAGGAAACGATTGATGCCCTGGAAGAATTGGCCGAGAAGCAGGAAGAACTCTCTGAAAACGAGCCGGACAAAGCGGCACAAGACAGTTTGAACGACCTCTTTGATAAGCTCCGCGAAGATGTGGATGAGCTCGAAAAGCTGAACAAAGAGCTCGAGACCCCCAACGAGACACCGGAAACCGAGTCTCAAGAGGATGCCATTGAAGAGGAGATGAAGGAGAGCTCGGAGGAAATCGAGCAGGGCAAGGAGAAGAAGGCGGCGGAGAGCCAAAAAAGCGCCGCTGAGAAGATGAAAGACATGGCCAAGTCGATGTCGGATTCGATGGAGAGCGAAGCGGAGGAAAAGGCTGAAGAGGATATGGACGCGCTGCGGGCTTTGCTTGAAAACATTGTGCAGCTGTCTTTTGATCAGGAGGATTTGATGCGGGCGCTCGCAGTGACGAGCAAGGACGACCCGCGCTACGTGGAACACGGGCAGGGGCAGCGCAAGCTGAAAGACGACGCCGAAATGGTGAAGGACAGCTTGTTTGCGCTGAGCATGCGTGTCACGCAGCTGCAGGCAATTGTCAACCGTGAAATCAACCTGGTGAATCACCACATGGGCGTGGCATTGGACGGCTTCACGGACCGCGAAACAGCGGTGATCACATCGAACCAACAATATGTGATGACATCGTTCAATAACCTCGCGCTGCTGCTCGATGAGGTGCTCAAGCAGATGCAGAACAAGTCGAGTTGCGACAAGCCAGGAACTGGAAACTGCGAGAAGCCCGGCGGATCCGGATCCAAACCTTCCCCCTCCCCTGGCGATCTGAAAAAAATGCAGGAGGCGCTTTCTAAGCAGCTAGAGAAGATGAAGGAGCAGATGGGTGGATCCAACGACGGAAACAGCCCAGAAGGCAAGCGGAAACTCAGCAAGGAGCTTGCGCAAATGGCGGCGCATCAATCGGCAATCCGCAAAATGACAGAGCAGTTGGGCAAGGAGATGAACGAAGATGGTTCAGGCGATGGAAATGGACTCAGCGAACTCGCCAAGGAGATGGAGCAGCTTGAGAAGGACATCGTCAACGGCCAGCTCAGCGATCTTTCCTTGATGCGGCAGCAGGAGATCCTGACGCGACTGCTTGAGGCGGAAAATGCAGACCGCGTGCGCGGAGAAAAAGAGGAGCGCAAATCAAAGACCGGAGCCCAGGGTTCTGTGAGCTCACCGCCGGGTTGGGATGCCTACCAAAGACAGAAGGATCTGGAGATTGAATTGTTGCGAACAGTGCCCGCCTCATTGACGCCGTACTACAAGCAGCAGGTCAACGAATATTTCAATACTTTGGAGCGCGCTAAGGACGACCCACAATGAACGCCAATCAATCCATCCGTTTTGCTTCAGCCCTTGATGGGATTACCCATACAGAACGCATGATCGAGTCGGTTTGCACCGAGTTCGGCGTCGGCGAAGAGCATTATGGTGAAATTTTGATTTCCTTGACCGAGGCCGTTAACAACGCTGTCGTTCACGGCAACAAGCTGGATTCCAACAAGATGGTATCTGTTGACTTCACAGTTGATGGCGACGACATGGTGTTTCGCGTGACCGATGAGGGCCCAGGGTTTGATTTCGAAAACATCCCCGACCCCACCTCTCCAGAAAATCTGGAGAAGCCAAACGGCCGCGGCGTCTTCTTGATGCGCAGCCTCGCTGATGTGTGCGATTTTGAGGAGTTGGGCCGCGTGGCTGTGCTCCGGTTCAAGGACGTTGTCTCTGTTTCAGTTCAAGGCTGACCGGCTGTGGTCACATTTCACTTTGAAGACGTTTCGTTCCGCTTGCGCGGACGGCGCAACGTGCGCACTTGGCTTGAAGATGCCGTTGCACGTGAGTCTGATTTGAGTGCCTTGAGTGCTTCGGGCGGGGCAACGGGGACATTTGAACTGGGTTCATTGGGCTTCGTATTCTGCCCGGACGAGCGGCTCTTGGAGGTGAACCGCCAGTTTCTCGACCACGACTACTACACGGACATCATCACATTTGACGACTGCTCTGAAGGCGTATTGGCTGGTGAAATGATGGTCTCTGTGGATCGTGTGCGCGACAACGCCCGGACACTCGGGCTGCGCTTCGAGGACGAGATGCACCGTGTAATGGCGCACGGAACGCTGCACTTGGTCGGCTTCAAAGACGGGACGGAAGCTGAGCGCATGGAAATGCAGGCAGCTGAAGACCGGTGGTTGGCCCTGCGGCCTGATGTATTAAATGTTCCACGTGGAACCAATGCTTGATCATTACGACATAATTGTAGTTGGCGCGGGACACGCCGGCAACGAAGCGGCGGCCGCAGCGGCCAAGATGGGCTCTCGCGTATTGCTCATCACTATGAACATGGGGACGATTGGCGCCATGTCCTGCAACCCGGCAATGGGTGGTGTGGCAAAGGGGCAGATCATTCGAGAAATCGACGCGCTGGGCGGTCTAAGCGGCATTGTTTCCGACCGCTCTGCAATCCAGTTCAGGATGCTCAACCGCTCAAAGGGCCCCGCCATGTGGAGCCCACGCACACAGAACGACCGGGCCTTGTTCTCACAAGTGTGGCGAGAGCTTCTGGAGGCCGTTCCAGGCGTTCATATGTGGCAGGACATGGTGCAGTCCTTGTTGATTGAAGCTGGGCGTGTGGTCGGTGTTAAAACACAGCTCGGAATCGAAATCAAGGCGCGAAGTGTCATTCTAACGTCGGGCACCTTTTTGCAAGGCACCATTCACTTGGGGAAGCAACAATTTTCTGGCGGGCGCGCTGGAGAGCGAGCTTCAGAGGGTATTACGGGTCAGCTCGAGGCCCACGGAATTCGGTCGGGACGCATGAAGACCGGGACGCCGCCTCGCGTAGACGGCCGCTCGCTCGACTACTCCAAAATGGAAGAGCAGCCGGGCGATGAAAGGCCTGAGGCGTTTAGCTACCTGCCGGGATTCAATATCGCTCCGCAGATACCCTGCCACATCACATACACCTCCCCTGCCGTACACGACATGATACGCGGCGCCCTCGCGGACAGCCCTTTGTACTCTGGCGCCATCACGGGCGCTGGACCGCGCTATTGTCCCAGTATCGAAGACAAAGTCCAACGCTTTGCGGAGAGGGATCGCCACCAAATCTTTGTTGAACCAGAGGGGCGCAACACCGTGGAAACTTACATCAACGGCTTCTCGACAAGCCTTCCAAAAGAAGCCCAGCTCGCTGCGATGCGTCTGATTCCGGGCTTCGAACACGCGCGCATGTTCCGACCGGGCTACGCCGTTGAATACGACTACTTCCCCCCTACCCAGCTGAAGCACACGCTCGAAACCCACGGACTCAAAAATCTTTACTTCGCAGGCCAAATCAATGGAACAACGGGCTACGAAGAAGCCGCTTGTCAAGGGCTAATGGCCGGAATCAATGCCCACCGCAACCTCGCAAACCTACCGGACGTCGTACTCTCGAGGTCTGAAGCCTACATCGGCGTACTGATCGATGACCTGGTGACCAAAGGAACGGATGAACCTTATCGCATGTTCACGTCGCGCGCTGAGTATCGAATTTTACTGCGTCAAGACAATGCTGACGAACGTTTGACACCGACCGGGGCCGAAATAGGCTTGGCTAGTCATGCGCGCGTTGAACGCCTGGAGACAAAGATCGCTACGGTTAAATCAACACTCGGGTTGCTTCAGAAGACGAGCATTTCACCCGAAGAAATCAACCCGATTCTAGAGCGCAACGGCAGCAGTCCCGCAAAGCAACGGATGCCATTGGAGCGGATTCTTTCCCGGCCCCAAATACAGATCACGGACCTGCTTGGCTTGACTGACGACCTGAAACAACTAAGGGACACCACGCCAACCGTGTGGCTGGAAGCAGCCCAAACCCTGGTAAAATATGCCGGCTACATCGACAAGGAGCAGCAGCAGGCTGATCGACTCTTGCAGTTGCA
>CALACF010000219.1 GCA_937890245.1 uncultured Flavobacteriales bacterium | reverse complement strand
GGCAAAAATCGAAACACGGCGGATGCTGCGCAGGAAATCCTTGCGATCGATGGTCATGCAGTTCGGGTTGTCCTTAGGAATGACCGCACGGTAGTTCGGGTAATTGCCCTCGATCAAGCGGCAGATCACATCCATATCGCCGTACTTAAAGTGAGCATTTGACTCGTTGAACGAAATCACGACTTTGTCAGCTATTGACAGGGTGTTCTTCAACAAATTCAATGGTTTGCGTGGCACAATCATCTCCGCGTTTTCGGCGGCAGAAGCGTCTGTCCGGGCGTAACGCACCAAACGGTGGGCGTCCGTTGCAACAAAGCTCAAGTGGTCCTGGCGAAGCTCGAACAGGATTCCGCTCATCACTGGACGCAAATCGCTGCTTCCAGCGGCAAACAAGGTGCGGCTCACGGCATCGGCCAAAACGTCGGCATCCAAGGAAACAGAAGCCGCGTCTTCGATCTGAGGCGTGCGTGGAAACTCATCCGCATTGGCCCCAGCCAACTTGTACTTTCCAGCCTCACTCGTCAGCTCAACAGCACATGTTTTTGGGTCAATCTTGAAGGTCAAAGGCAACTCTTCAAAGGTCTTCAAAATGTCGAGCAACATCTTGGCCGGAATCGCCACAGCAGCAGTCTCCTCAGTTGTCACGTCCATAACCGTGGTCATGGTCGTTTCGATGTCGCTGGCCGAAATCGCCGCCTTGCCCGGTGTCAAATCGAACAGGAAATTGTCCAAAATGGGCAGGGTGTTGCTGCTGTTGAGCACACCGCTGATGGCCTGGAGTTGGCGAAGCAGGGCTGAGCTGGAAACGATAAATTGCATGGTTGTTTCTAAAATGGGACACGAAGATAATTCCTCAAAAGCCATACCAACCGCCGACGCGAACGCCTGTTTTCCACAACGTGTACAATTCAATTTTTGCAGGCTGCAACCCACGGCGTTACTTTGCGTCTATCAAGTGCCCCTTCGTCATGAAAACCTCTCTTCTCGCCTCCCTCGCCCTCGTTTTTGCCCTCTCACCAGGCCAATTCCTCTCTGCCCAAACAGACGACGGCGCAAGCGTCGAAGCCTCGACAACCGTCGAAACCTCAGCAACCGACCCGCTCGCCACCCTTGACGCGAGCTTCAGCCGTGAAGATCTCGGCATACTACAATCCGCACTTGCGCTTGAAGGCATCGCCTTCCGCTACGACAACATGGACTACCTCAACGGCAAGTTGATGGGCCTCTCCGTTTCTTTCCGTTACGCAAATGACACGGAAACCCCAGCGGTCCGCGGACAGTTCCACTTCAGCGGCCCCACCTGCAAGCTCTGGCTGCTCAACGCCGGCGCTACCGAATCGCCAGGCGATGCCGAATCGTCAGACGATGCCCCGGCTCTGCTTCAGCTCGCCAGCAACTGCTGAGCCGCCTCGAACACTTTCTCGGACCCCAAGTCCTGCCCGCATTTAAAGTGGCGAAGCGGGCATGCGGCTCGGCCGTGCATTCCACAGGGCTTGCAAGCAAGTTGGTCGGGCAGCACCTCCACCACTGCTGAACGCACAGACGTCGGCCCGAACCCAAAGGCCTCAGTCGTCGAACAGAATACGCCCAAGGTCGGCGCGTCTACGGCAGAAGCCAGATGAAGCGGTGCGCTGTCGCCACTGATTACGAGCGCCGCCCGGGCCATCACCCCAGCGGATTCCAACAAACTGAACTCGCCCGCGACCACCCGGCCCGCACCCGCCTCACGCGAAGCCTTCTCTAGCATCAGGCGATCTGCCGGTCCGCCCATCCACAAAATCTCAGCCCCCGGCCGCTCTACTTTTAACTTCCCGGCAAGCTCAACCCACTTCTCTGCAGGCCAACGCTTCGTAGCCCAAACCGACCCCGGCGCCAGCACAATCGCCCCGGCCGTGCGCTCCCCCATCTCGGGCGGGTACAACTTCGGCCCGTTGACTCGGTCCAGCCTCACGCCCAGCGCCCGCAAAAGCGCGGCATTTCGCTCGATCTCATGCGTCCCATCGCCCCAAGCATGTTCCACGCGATGCGTAAAAAGACGCCCGATGGGCGCGCTCGAAAAGCCCACCGTTTCCGCCCCACTTCGCAGAGCAATCCAAGCCGAACTCCCGTGCCGATGAATGTTCAGCACCGCGTCATAACGGGCCGCCCGCACTGCACGCGCGAGCTTCAATAACCGCGCATACTTCCGCAGCACACTACCCCCACGGTCCCACGCCCAAACCCGATCCAAGAACGGATGTCCGTCAAAAAGGGACGCCGCCTCCTTTCGCACCAACAGTGAAATCACAGCATCAGGCTCCGCCGCGCGCAAGGTCTCTACGAGCGAAGTAGCCAAAACCGCATCACCCAAAAAGGCTGGCTGTATCACCAAAATACGCCGCCCCATCACACGGCTACGCTATGCGTTCTGAGTGCCTCATTCAAGGACGTCTTCCGGTCCGTGCTCGCCTTGCGATGCCCGATAATCAGCGCACACGGCACGCCAAATTCACCTGCTTTGAATGCCTTCGTCCGCGTCCCCGGAATCACCACGGCCCGCTCGGGTATCTCACCCCGCGACTCCACCGGCACATCGCCCGTCACATCAATAATCAACGTACTGGCAGTCAGCACCACACCGGCACCCAACACCGCCTCCTTCCGCACGCGCACCCCCTCAACAACAATGGCCCGCGAACCGATAAACGCCCCATCCTCGATAATCACCGGCGAGGCCTGCAACGGTTCAAGCACACCTCCAATCCCCACGCCCCCACTCAAATGCACATCACTGCCAATCTGCGCACAACTCCCAACTGTCGCCCACGTATCGACCATCGTCCGCGCCCCCACATGCGCCCCAATATTCACATAACTGGGCATCATCACCACGCCGCGCCCAAGAAAAGCACCGTGCCGCGCAATGGCATGGGGCACCACACGCACACCGGCCTGCGCAAAATTTCGT
>CALACF010000218.1 GCA_937890245.1 uncultured Flavobacteriales bacterium | reverse complement strand
CAGCACGAGTTTCAGAAACTGCGAGCGCTTTACGAGGAGCTTGGGGACAGCTGCAACGCATCTTGGAAAACGCTGTCGATGGGGATGAGCGGGGATTGGCGTATTGCCGTGGACTGTGGCAGTACAATGGTGCGGGTTGGGGGTGCAATTTTTGACGAACAGGACTGAAGACGTTTTTGCAGTTCCGACGACGGCGACAGTTGGGCGGAAATAAACGAGGGGCTTCTCGATTAGAGACGGCAGGTCGGTCTGGGCTGCCTAGACGGCTACAACGCTGGTTGGGGCATAAAGGCCGGGGCGGCTGGAGCGGAACCTCTCGATCGAAATGGACGTGGTCTTGTTGAGTGCGAGCTCTGCAAGGGTTCGGCCGATGAGCGGCGCGAATTTGAAGCCGTGGCCGGAAAAGCCTGTACCGACGATTACACCCCTTGCCGGGCCGTGTTCAATCCGGTCCAAGATGAAGTCCCGGTCGCGTGTGCCAGTGTAGAAACAAACGTGCGTGCGGCGAATTTCCGCTTTGGCAAGCTTGGGGTGGTAGCGGGCGAGGAAGTTCCGGGCGGCGTCGATGAAGGCGAGATCGACCCTTCGGTCGTCCCCATCGGGGTGGGCTGCCGGCCCCGGGTGGTGGTTGGCTATTTTGACGAGTCCGTCCGCCTGTGTGGGGATGCCATAAAATCCCGATTCCATGTGTGAAAAGACGGGGAGGTGGGAAATGTCGCGGCCCAGGGCGCTGGCCGCGTCGAAGTAGACAAGTTGTTGGCGCGTGGAGGTGACGGCGATGTCGGAACCGAGGAGCTGTTGGGTCCAGGCGCCCGCTGTGACGACGACGGCATCGAATTGTGTTTTGGTGCCCGAGGCGTCGCGTACCCAGCGGGATGCGAGGGCTTCGACGCGGCCGCGACGCTGGAGGCCGTCCGCGGTTAGGGTGGTGTTGAGGTGGGCGAGAATGCGGCCAGGTGAAAGTATGCCGCCGTAGGGGTCGAGTACGGCGCTGTTGACTTGGAAACCGTAACGTGCCGCGGCCTGGGCCGCCGTGAATTCCCGGGATAAAAGGCCGTGGTTGCGCATGGCGAGGGCGCACTCCCGGGCGTAGGGGTCCCCGGCGTCTGCCAGCAACATTTTTCCACTGGGGTGGAACCAGGACTTGCTGTTGGAAGTTGCTGCCCCGGCGTCGGCTTCCATTTTCTTCCAGAGCACCCGGCTTTCGAGCGCCATGTCCATCAAGACAAGGTCATCTCCGTAGTGCACTCGAAATGAGCGACCTGTGTCTGAACTGGCATTGATTGAGTTGTTATAAGGCAGTGGATCGTAGAGGGTTACATGCGCGCCGCGCTCGAGCAGATGATGGGCCGTCATCGCGCCCATGACGCCACCACCTACCACTGCGATCCGTTTCTGAAAGGGGGCCGTTGGCAAGGTCATGATGCGCGTTTTTGGGCCCAGGTCACGTTGAGCTGGTTGCGTTCTAGCTCGAGAAATTGTGCCAGTTTCCCCATGCCTGAGACGGGCCGACCGACCACTTTCGTGGCCCGCTTCTCTGCCGCAGCGTTGTAATTGGTGTTGATGTTGACGTCGTAGAAACGCAAGATTCCGTTGGCATCACGAACGGATTCCATTGCTGCCACCTCCATGCCTGAGGCGGCTAGGTAGGCCTCGCAGCGCGCCCGTTCTTCGAACGTGTAGTCCATGTCGACCTCGAACTTTTCGCCTGCTTCGCTATTGAGTTCGCCCTCGTTGTCGCCCACTGGACAGAATGCCTCTCCTACTTGGCATGAATCGGCAGGACAGAGCTCGAAGCCACCGCTGGCGTCAACGTGAACGGCGTAATAGAATTTTCCGCCGATGAACTCGTGGCGGGTGATACGGCCGTTTTCGGGCTTTACATATTGCTGGATCAGCACGGTGCCGTCGAGTGTCAAGTCGTCGAAGGTTGCGACGAGCCGCAGCAGATCTTCCTCGCTGCGAACGAGCTCAACGCCAGCGCCTTTTCCCCCGCGATTGGGTTTGACGATATACGGGAAGGTCCAGCGCGCAGCGGCCTTTTTGAAGGCCCCCGCCCCAGTAGCAGCCACCGTGTGTGGCACCCGGATGCCGTAGGCCTGCAGACCGATAATCTGCTCCACCTTGCTAACCTCCAGCCCAATCGCTCGGCGGTCGTTGACCACACGTCTGCCGTGCGATGTGAGCCAGGCCATCAATCCGCGCGTGGCCTCCACGGCGTACCGATGACCACGGGTGTGCGACGATGCGCTCATCCGATTGTAGAAAATGCCGTACGGAGGAATCGAACCCAGGTCCAATTGGAGTTCGTCAATGAACCATTCGGTGAAAGGGGCTCCGATGGCCTGCAGCTCTTTGCGGAGCGGCTCGACCCAGGCGTCGTTTTCGTGGATGATGTAGATGTGCATGAGATTCAAAAATTTGTGACATAAAAAAAACCCGGTGGAGGCCGGGTTCTTAGAGTGCATTTGGATTGGGAGTTAATCAATCACTTCATTTTACACGCTTTGCGCCCGGGCTTTCGGAAGGCCAGACAGCAACAACAAGTGCATGTATTCGTGATGAACATGAAATCAAGATACGTCGAAATGCCTCAATTCCCACTGCACAGGTAGGAATATTTGTAGACGTCGTTTTCAATATGGATCTACATCAATAACGACACGGACCTTCTTCCACTCTGAGACAGCGGCCAGGGCAGCGATGTCCTCTTTCAAGGCGATCTTGAAGGCGGGAGCCGATGACGCCCGCTCGAGCTTGATCAAGATGTTTCTTATATACGTATCGTTCACACGGGGAACTGACGGTTCCTCAGGCCCCACAACCCGTTCGCCGTATCGCCCGCGAAGTCGATCCGCAAAACTTTCCGCCGCCTGGCGCAGCAAGTAAGGGTCGCGGTGCCGGAGCGAAAGGCGGAAAAGCCGTGTGTGCGGTGGATATCCATACGCGTGCCGCTCATGTAGCTCAGCAGCCGCCATGGTCTCTGCGTCGTGATCGATGACATGTTGCAAAACCCAATGCTCCGGATCGAACGTCTGCACCAATACGAGTCCCTGCTTCTTTCGCCGGCCCGCTCTCCCAGCAACCTGCGTGAGCAATTGGAATGTGCGTTCAAAAGCCCGGAAATCAGGGAAGTGCAGGAGGCGATCAGCCTGCAAGACGCCCACGAGACCCACCCCGTCAAAGTCCAAGCCCTTTGTGACCATCTGTGTGCCAACCAGGATTGCAGTCTCAGCCGACTCAAAACGGGCGATAATCTGTTCGTGGGCCCGAGGCGAACGGGTCGTATCAAGATCCATCCGCTCGACGCCATGCTCGGGAAAGCGCGCGGCCATCTCTTCAACGATACGCTCCGTTCCCAGGCCCTTGGATATCAACTCTTCAGACTTGCATCTAGGGCATGCAGGCGGCACGCTTTTTCGATAACCACAATAATGGCAATGCAGGTCGGCGAGCCGCTTGTGATAGGTTAAACCGACGTCACACCGCTCGCATTCGGGCGTCCAACCACACAAATGGCATTGGATCGTGGGGGCGTACCCTCGGCGGTTTTGAAACAGAATCACCTGGCGCCCCTCAGCCAGCGTTGCTGCGATAGCGTCAATAAGCTCGAGAGAAAAATGCCCCTCCATCGTGCGCCGCTTATAGTGCATTCTCAAGTCGACAATGCGCACTTCGGGCAATACAGCGCCCCCAAACCTTTCGGAGAGTTGAACATGGCAAATTTGGCCAAGCTGTGCCAATCGTCTCAATTCCAATGAAGGGGTCGCCGAGCCCAGCAAAACCTGCGCTCCATGGAACTGGGCCAACTTGATGACGGCATCCCGCGCCTGGTAACGCGGCGCTGGGTCCTGCTGTTTGTAGCTCGGGTCGTGTTCCTCGTCTACGACCACCAGGCCCAAATTATCGAACGGCAGAAAAATAGCCGAGCGGGCGCCGATCACCAAACGGCCCGATCCATCGTGGCTGGGATTGGCAATTCTTCGGTGTGTCGCCGTACGCTCACGCGTACTAAATCGACTGTGGTAGACCTCGAGATGGCTGCCGAAGAACTTCCGCAGTCGGATGATTAATTGGGCTGTCAAAGCAATTTCGGGCACCAGAAACAACACGTCTTGGCCCTGCCGCAGTACACGATCGATCGCGTGCGTATACACTTCGGTCTTGCCCGAGCCGGTCACCCCCTCGAGCAGCACGTTCTTGTTGTCGGCAAACCCTCGCTGCACTTGCTCGAGCGACTTTTGCTGCGCCGGGCTCAGTTCCGCCAGGGGGTGAACGCCTCCACGCGCCGGAGCGGCCAACGGGTCGCGCTCAAACTTCACCACAACGCCCCGCGTCACAAGCCGGGCCAATGCACCCCGCACCTGTTGCTCGGTCGCGCCCTCCACGGCCCCCAACATCGGCTGTACAGTGCGGCCCTCGAGCATCGCGTCCATTTTATCGGCCATGTGCAGCAACAAGGCGTGCTGAGCAGGCGCGCGCAGGCCCGTCGTTTCAACCTGCTCGGAAAGCCAACGCTCATCGCTTGCCGCCCTTTGCGACCACCGCACCATCGTCACCTTCCGCGGCCCAGCGACCTTTTTCATTTCCTCACTTGAAACGACCCAGCCCGTGTCGATCAATCGCTGCACAGTCGCAGCTGGATGGGCCACATTCAATGCCTTGCCCAACTCAACCAAGGTCATGCTGCCCCGAATCCGGAGCGCTTCTACCACGTCGAATGCCGAAGATTTCAGCTCCTCATCTGCTCGATTGGCATCCACCAACTCAACCCGGGTTTCGCTCCCCAATCGCAGGCCCGCTGGCAAAGCCGCCAGCGCCACCTCCCCCATTCCGCACATGTAATACGCTGAAATCCAGTCCCAGAATTTGAGAGCAACCGCTGGCACCACGGGTTTATCGTCGAGCACCGTTTCAATTGGAACCACCTTATAATCTGGGCAATCGCGGTGAATGTGGTGGACCACAGCGGTATACAACCTCCGGCCGCGGAGCGGCACCACAACGCGAACACCCGGTTTCAAGGATGCCGCCTCGATCTCCGGCGGAATAGCATACGTCAACAAGCCGGGCAAGGCCAAGGGCAGCACCACGTCCACCCACACCTCGCGGAAGTTTTCCGCTGATTCCATGTCGCCTAATTCGCCCACGTCGCCGAAATTAGCGCACAATATGCACCATCTTAAGCCCGGCGATCCCGCCCCCGCATTTTCCGCCACCGACCAGAGCGGCAACACGCACACGCTCAAGGCCTACGCTGGTCAGCGGCTCGTCATTTATTTCTACCCACGCGACAATACGCCCACCTGTACTGTTCAGGCTTGCAACCTCCGCAACGGCACTGCCCCACTGAAAGAGGCCGGGATTGCCGTGCTCGGCGTGAGTTCAGATTCAGCCCGAAAACATGCCAATTTCATCAGAAAATTCAGCTTGAATTTCGATTTGCTCGTCGACGAAGACCATGCAGTGCACGAGGCATTTGGCGTTTGGGGCGAGAAGAAATTTATGGGGCGCACCTTCAATGGAACGCATCGCACGACATTCTTGATCGAAGCCGACGGCACGATTGCCCATATCTTCCGCAAGCCCAAAGCGAAGCGCCACACAGAAGAAATTCTGGAGGCCTTTGGAGGGTGACCTTGTCAGAACGCAGGCGCGCGCGCGAGGCGGCAGCACACGCACATGAGTCGCACTTGAGCCGCACTTGAGTCGATGGGAAACACGACGTCCACAAAAGTGAACGCTACGTGTACAAAAATCGTTCGGGACGTAAATCCTTTACGGACTGCCCCGTCTACTTTGGCCCTATCAATCACGACACTATGGCCAACGATAAACTCAAAGCGCTCAAACTGACGCTCGACCGCCTCGACAAAACCTACGGAAAAGGCACCGTAATGAAACTCGGCGATGAGGTCACAGAACAGCTGGACGCCATCTCGACGGGATCACTCTCTTTGAACGTCGCATTGGGCATCGGCGGATTACCCCGCGGGCGTGTTGTCGAAATCTACGGACCGGAGAGTTCGGGCAAGACCACGGTCGCGCTCCACGCCATTGCTGAGGCCCAGAAAGCCGGTGGCATCTGTGCGTTCATCGATGCGGAGCATGCTTTCGACAAGTTCTACGCCGCCAACCTGGGCGTCGACACGGAGAACCTCTTGATGTCTCAACCCGACAACGGGGAGCAAGCGCTCGAAATCGCAGACAACTTGATCCGCAGTGGAGCAATTGACTTGCTGGTCATCGATTCAGTAGCGGCCCTCACACCGCGCGCTGAAATCGAGGGCGAAATGGGTGATTCCGTTGTGGGTCTCCACGCGCGGCTTATGTCCAAGGCCATGCGGAAGCTCACTGCGACTATCCACAAGACCGGCTGCTGCTGCATCTTCATCAACCAGCTTCGTGAGAAGATCGGCGTGATGTTCGGCAACCCTGAAACGACTACGGGTGGAAACGCTTTGAAGTTCTACGCCTCGGTCCGCCTCGACATCCGTCGCAGCACACAGATCAAGGACGGCGACAAGGTGATTGGCAACCGCACCAAGATCCGCGTCGTCAAGAACAAGGTGGCACCACCTTTCCGCCGCGCCGAATTCGATATCATGTATGGCAAGGGTATTTCTCGCTCCGGCGAGATAGTCGACCTGGGTGTCGAAGAGGGCATCGTCAAAAAGAGCGGCTCTTGGTTCTCGTACGGAGAAACGAGATTGGGTCAAGGCCGAGACGCCGTCAAGAACCTCTTGGAGGACAACCACGAGTTGATGAGTGAAATCGAAGCCAAGGTCTTCGCAGCTTTGAGCCCAGCCCCAGACGTGCAGCCTGTCGTTGAGGAGGTGCTCGCTGATTGATTCGAGATTTGAATACAATGGGACATTGGATGAGCGAGGGTAGCTCCGAAGCATGGCGCGCTGGTGTTTTGTGCGTTGTGACAGCCAGTTTTTTCGGCTTTTGCTTGGTTGCTTGTGCGCCTGGTGGGGGCGACCAACATGCGGCCGCCGGCGTTGAGATGACGGCGCTCGATAGTTTGGATGCCGCCATTCTGGCTTCGCCCAATGATCCTGAAGGTTATGCGAACCGGTCTCTAGAGTTTTTAGAGACCGGACGCATTGCCGACGCCATAGCTGACTTGGAATTGGCCTTGGAAATCGACGATACCGACGCCGAACTATGGCATCGGTTAGGGACAGTCCGCTACAGTGGGCAGGACTTCCAGGGGGCTGTCCGGGATTGGCAGTCTGGCCTTGAGAAGACGCCCGAGCACATCCCTTCTCTGCTGTCCTTGGCGGAAGTGGATATTCATTTAAGGCAGTACGAGCGGGCACTAGACCGGCTCAACGAGGCCCTGCAATCGGACGTGAAACTCGATGCCGCGTACTACATGAAGGGGCGGATTTACAAGGAGA
>CALACF010000217.1 GCA_937890245.1 uncultured Flavobacteriales bacterium | reverse complement strand
CCCCACAGCCTGCACCTCGCCGGAAAAAAAGTCGCAAAGAAATTGAATATCCCGTGGGTCGCAGACTTCAGGGACCCGTGGACGGGGGTGTTTTATTGGGACGAATTGCAGATTGGTATGCTCGCAAGGGTCATTCACAAGCGCCTTGAGAGGAACGTTGTCAGGGGCTCGGACGCGCTGATTTCGGTTTCAAAAAGCATCGTCAAGGACTTGGAAAGTATGCGAGGGCGCGCCGTCGATCACATTGGCAATGGGTTTGACCCCCAAGATTTCGAGCCAGACGGCACCGTTGAAAGAGACCCCGGATTCGTGATTCTTCATCTTGGCACGTATGGCCCAACGCAGAATTCGCAGGGATTGTGGGGGGCGCTGCAGGAGATTGTGAAGGAGGACCCCACTTTTTCATCTGGGCTTCAAATCCGGCTGATCGGCCCTGTGGACCACCAAATTCTCGACTGCATACAAGCCCACGGCCTGGAAAAATATATCCGGAAGACCGATTACATCGACCACCGAGAAGTGCCAGAAGCCTTGCGCAAAGCCCATTTGCTCATGACCGTTATCCCCAATCGCAAGCACAACGGCGGCATCATCGGCGCAAAAGTCTACGAGTACTTGGCTGCAGGCCAGCCCATCTTGGCCATTGGCCCGGAGGCCGGCGACCTAGACCATCTGCTCACATCGCTTGGGTTGCAGGGGGCGCTCGGATATGATGACGCTGTTGAAATTGGCAAACATATTCGACAGGTATACCGCGATAGCAAGGCTTCCAATCCAGCGCCATCGCCCGATATCGCACACTTGAGCCGACAGCATCTCGCCGGCGAGGTGGCAGATGTACTCAACCGAATTCGCGGCAACGCCAGCTGACCTGCCATGGCCCGAGCACCCATCTCCACACAAGCCCTGCGCAATTTTTCCTCCATCGTGTTCGGAACGGGCGCCGGGGCGCTCAACACCTTGATTGTGCTGCCGTAGGCCTTTTCCAACAACCTCGCCGATTGGGGGTTGCTTCGAATTATCACAGCGTGGGCGATGCTTTTTGCCCCCATTGCTCTATTCGGAGCGAGCACGACAATCGTTCGCTTCAGTCCCCGGTTCAACCCCGGTGACCAAGCCCGCCTCGCTGGCGTGATGGCCCTGCCAGCGATGGGATTGCTGGGGATTGCAGCGGGCCTTCTGGCCCTCGCCCCCAACTGGACCGCCCAAACCCTTGGCGTCGATTCAACTGCGCAAATCTGGTGGGTGTACGCCCTGACCGTTTTGCTTAGCGTCCAAGGATTTCTCGGCGGCTACTTGGCCTCAAGACTCAAAACCTCCGTCACCACCTTCGTCAAAGAGACCTTCATGAAATTGGGCTACCTCGGGCTGGCTCTCGGGCTGGGATTGGGGCTTTTTACATTCCAATCCTTCCTGGTATTTTATGTCGGCATGTACAGCGTAGCCACGGCCATCCTTGTTTTCCAAGCCTTCGCAAACCGATTAAAACTGCGCTGGTCGGGCTTCCCCAAGGCGACCCGAAAAGAGATCCTGGTCTACGCCGGGGGCATCATATTGGCGGGCAGTGCAACGAGCGTCGTTATGCAAATCGATGTGCTGATGGTCGGGCGCATCCTAGGGCTGGACCTCGTGCCAGTCTTGACCGTCGGACTGTTCATGGGCGCTGTGACCATGATGCCCGAGAAGGCCTGGGCTCCTATTTTGAGGCCGCTCGTAGCAGACGCCTTCACCAACAAGGACACGAAAAAACTGCTAGATATTCATCGAAGAACCCACCATGTTTTGATGCTGGGCTGCGGGTGGATTCTGGTTACAGTGATGGCGATCATGCCACAAATCGATGCGATTTTGCCCATCGAGTTTCGCGGTTTGGCGCCCGTGGTCCTTGCTGCTGGACTCGCCAAATGGGTGCTCGGCGTGGGCGGCTCCTCGCGGTATATATTGGCCCAAAGCCCGCATTATAAGTCAGTTATCTGGATCAACTGGGGCGTGGTCATTGCCGTTGTTCCCTTGAATCTGTGGTTTATGCATCCGAGCGGTTTGGGCTGGGGAATTTTCGGAGCTGTTGCAGCCACGCTCGCCGTGGTCGTAGGCGCTGAAATTGTCCGACAAATCCTCTTATTTCGGTACTTCAACATACGCACATTCACCCGCCGTTCGCT
>CALACF010000216.1 GCA_937890245.1 uncultured Flavobacteriales bacterium | reverse complement strand
ATATGAACTATGGCAGTTCGGTCTACCTTTATCCCGACACGTATTGGCTCGAGGGCTTCAACGCATATGGCTGCTCCGCCATGTCTGCGCCCTTCATCGTGCACAGCGTCAGCGAGCTTTTCTGGCCCGCCTCAGCTTCAGACGCGGCATCGCAAGTCCAGCTTTACTGGCACAACGGCCTGCTCGCAGTGGCCAGCGGTCAGCCCAGCGCAAATTCGTCCACGTCCGCGTCCGCACTCAACCCCTCCGACGTCCGCTGGTACGACACCGCCGGCCGCCTCGTGGCCCAGCGAACCATACGCCGCGCCGAACTCCCTGGCCTCGGGCCGTGGATCGCCGTCACGCCAGTCGCTCGGCAGTTGATGCATTGAGCATGGCTTCTACTTCGCGCCAATCGGGCATGTGCTCGGTGAGGATGGCCTGGAACCGGGCGTTGTGCGAGGCTTCGATGAGGTGGGCCAATTCGTGCAACACCACATACGACGTGCAAATCAGCGGGTACTTGATCAGCTCGAGGTTGAAAACGAGGTCGGCAATGCGCGGCCGGCAAGCGCCCCACTTGCGCTTCATCGCCCGGATGCGGATGGTGTCGGCTTTGACGTCCAATGCCGATTGCCATTGCGGAATGTACTGATCGAGCAGGGATTGGAGCTCTTGGCGGTAGGCCCGCTTCAACAGCCGCTCGACCGTCTCGGGGCGCAGATCTCGGGCTTGGATGCTGACCGTTCTGTCGGCGGGCTGGAAGATGACGCGGGGCCGACCTGCGATTTGTTCCAGTTGCAAAACGCAGTGCTCGCCTTGAAAGCGGTGCTGTTCGCCCGCCGTGTAGCTTATTGTGGGCTGCGGCGGTCGTGGCGGGGCGGCCGCAATGCGCGTCTGCTGCTTGTGGATCCAGGACGCTTTTGAGTGGATGAATCGGGCGATGTAGGCCTCTGAAGTGCGCATGGGTGCCGACACCCGGACCTGGCCATCGGGAGCGCAAACCCGGAGGTTGACGTTCTTGATCCGTTTTCGGACGAGCTCTATTTCGATTCCATCGATTGTCAAGTCCCGAAAATAGGCAGACCTTTGGCGCCAGCCATTGGCTTATGGAACAGAATCAAAAACGCAAGTCGCAGCCTCGCGAAAAGTCGCAGCCTCGCGAAAAGTCGCAGTCTGGAGAAAAGTCTCGCCTGCATCCGCGCAACCGCAACCGGGAGCCGTACGATTTGCAGGCGCTGACGCAATGTGTGCCGGCTTTGGCCGCCCACGTGGGACCGAACAAGCACGGCAACGACTCGGTGGACTTTGCAAACCCAGCGGC
>CALACF010000215.1 GCA_937890245.1 uncultured Flavobacteriales bacterium | reverse complement strand
TCGATCAGGTGCGTATTGAATTGAGGGCTGACTATGATTGCGGGCTAATCAAAGCTGCTGCTGCCAACGCCAGGCATCGGCCAATGCAACGTGTAGAGATCGTTTTGTGCGCCAGCCCAAGATGTCGGCTGCTTTGTCGGCTGCGGCATATACGGAGACGACATCGCCCGCGCGGCGAGGGCCGATTCGGTGGGGGACCGCCACACCAGTTGCAGCCTCGAAGGTGCGGATGACGTCCAGGACGGAGTGGCCCGAACCGGAGCCCAGATTGAAGATGTCGATGTCGCCCGGTGTGCGTTCTAGATGCGCGAGGGCGGCGACGTGGGCCTCGGCGAGGTCGCAGACGTGGAGATAGTCACGCACGCACGTGCCGTCAGCCGTAGGGTAGTTGTTGCCGAAGACGACGAGTTCGTCGCGCAAACCGGCGGCGGCTTGGGTGAGGAATGGGACCAGATTGGCAGGGGTGCCGATGGGGAGTTCGCCAATGGCGGCGCTGGGGTGTGCGCCGATGGGGTTGAAGTAGCGAAGCAAGGCAATGCCCATCGCTTGCTGGGGCTTGCTGGTGGCGTCGGCTGAGCTGGCGGCGTCGGCTGAGCTGGCGGCGTCGGCTGAGCTGGCGGCGTGGACATAGCGCAGCAGTTGTTCGCCCGCTTGCTTGGTGTAGCCGTACGGCGAGGTTGCCTCTTGCTGGGGCGCCTTTTCGTCGACCGGCAGCAAAGTGGGTTCGCCGTAGACGGTGCACGAGCTCGAGAAGACGAGGTGTTGGACCCCATGGTGGCGGAGGGCGGCGATCCATCGCGCCATCGATCCGAGGTTGTTGGCAAAGTATTGCTCGGGCTCGTTGACGCTCTCGCCCACCGACTTGTCCGCGGCAAAGTGGATGGCGCCGTGGATCGGGGCGGCGAATAATTGGGATAAGGACGAAATATCGCCACAATCGACCGAATAAAACTCGATGGAAGCCCCGATGAGGCCCTCGATTTTGGAGAGCACCTCATCCGAGCTGTTCCGCAAATCGTCAACGATAACGGGCGCATAACCAGCCTCGTACAGAGCCACAACGGTGTGCGAGCCGATGAAGCCCGCACCGCCTGTGACGGCAATTCGGCGCCGCTCGCCTGGGAAATCGTCTCCTTGATTCATCCCTGCGAAAATGGGGCGAAACCTTTAACAAGCGCCCCCGTATACGCGCATGTGTCCACTCCATTGTTCGATTTATCCTATCTGCACCAGGTGTTCCAAGGCAATGACCGCATGGTCGATTTGATCTTGGGCCTTTTCCGCGGGCAGATTCCAGGCTATCTCGAGCAGATGGAGTTGCGTTATGCCAATGGCGATTGGCGCAGCATTCACCCCCTTGCGCACAAGGCAAAATCGGGGCTCTCCATGCTGGGTATGGGCAACTTACACGGCATCGTGCTCGACCTTGAAACGCGTTCGCGCCACGGGGCTTCAGATGCGGGCATAGAAGAGCTTTTGATTGCCGCACGCGCGCTCTTGGACGCCTCCCTGGCCGAGCTAGACAAGCAGCTCTAGCGCTCGGGTTCACAGCTGGCCATGCCGCTTCGGCTGTGGCCGTCTTGCTTCGTAGATTCGGCCCATGCAAGTGGGCAATGACATCGAGCAGCAGTGGGCACTTCTGAACGCACCCAAATCGGCCATCGCAGTCGATGCGCCTTGTACGATTGGGCATGGCATCCTCCAGTTTTCTGAAGCATTGGCTCATTTGTCTGATGCGGCCTTTGCCCAGTTGAACCCATTGGAGACCTTGCGCTTCATCCCCGCTTCAGGTGCGGCGTCGCGCATGTTCGCCGGCCTGCAGTCAGATGATCCGAGCATTCAGGCGCAGTACCAAGCGGCCGTTGAGGCGTTGCTGGGGGATGCGTCACAAGATTGGGCTGCCCTCCCAAAGGGCGCAGTGCCCTTCCATGCAGGCGGCAGGACCGCCTTTGCCGACCAACTCACACAATGGGCAGCCACCTTGCCAGGCGCCCCGTTGATGTTCACCCTCCCAGAGGTGGGAGCGGATGCACCCGCTTGGTTGGCAGACCTCGAGGCGGCTGCGGAAAGCGCGGGCGTCCCGATGAGAAACAGCGTCCAGCTTTCGAGCACACAGACGATTGCACAGGCCTTAGATGGTTCGCGCTTTCTCGACGATTCAGGCCAACTGCTACTTCGCCCAGGCGGCCATGGCGCCCTGATCGCCAACTTAAACGCCCTGGACACCGCTTTCATTTCGGTGGTCAACATCGACAATGTCCAGCCCGTCAGCAAGCAGGCCCCTGCCATCGCCTCGCGCCGTCGGCTCCTCGGGCTCGCCGCCCACGTCATGGCGGCCAAACAAGAAGCGTTGCGGGCCCTCGAAGGCCCTCACCCAGAAACTGCCGCCGCCCAGAAGTGGCTCGCGATGGGATTTAGTGCCCCCACAAACGCCCCCGAAAATGCGCCCGCCCTCGACCCCCAGGCGCTCATCGACCTGCTCGACCGACCATTCCGCATCGTCGGGGTCGTACGCAACGAGGGCCAACCCGGCGGCGGCCCGTTCTGGGTCCGAAACAACCAGGGCCTTGCTACGCCTCAAATTATCGAACGGGCTGAGCTCGGTACAGAGTGTGAGCAACTGCTCCAAACCGCCACACACTTCAATCCGGTGGATATGGTGTTGTGCGGTCAGGGCTATGATTTGAACGACTGGATTGACAACAGCCGATGGCTACACGTCGACAAGACATACAAGGGCCGACCACTCAAAGGACTCGAGCGCCCGGGGCTCTGGAACGGCGGGATGGGGCGTTGGAATACGCTCATGGTAGAAGTACCAACTGAGACCTTTGCACCTGTGAAAACGGTGCTCGACCTGTCGGGACCGGCGCACCAAGGTTGATGCGAAACCAAGAAGCCGTCAAGCTGCCACCATGACGCAAAAAAAACGGAGGCCTGCGGGCCTCCGTTTTAGTTGTTCTTAGATTAATACCTGAACCTTCGTTCAGTTTAGAAGTTTCGCAGGGCTTACTTCTTGATCACTTGCATCGTGATGACCTCACGGCCGTTGATCAAGCGCAGGGCGTAAACACCGCGCACCATGTTGCTCAAGCCGACCATGTTCAAGCGGGCGCCTTTCTCGCTAGAAGCGAGTGATACAGCGTAGTGCACGTTTCCGCGGCTGTCGATCAACTCGAGGGAAGCACCTTGTGCGATCTCACCGTTCACAGCGATGTTCAACTCTGTTCCGAAAGGCACAGGGTAAGCTTCCATCGTGGTCACTTTGGCATAGTCCTGGGCTGCATCAAGAGAGGCCAAGGCCACGTCTACACCGGCAGAGAACGTCAAGTTCAAAGGCTGTGGCTGACCGTTGACGTACATCTTGCCTACGAACTCATTGTTGTTGGCTGTTACGTGCAGAGCGATGCGCTCGTCGGTGTCAACTCCGATGCGGATGAAGAAGCGCATGCCGGTGCGAACATTCTCCTCACAGAGAGGAATGCGCAGCACGCCTTCAGAAAGGTTGTCCGAAGTGAAGACACCTTCGCAGACCAAGTTGAAGTCGGTGTTCAAAACAGAGTAGCTGAAGTCCTTGCCTGGCTCAACATAGGCCGCGCTGATGGCGAACTCGGTCAGCTCACCTCGTGAACAAGCCTTGAAGCTCTGCGTTAGGGTCGTGCCTTCGAAAGCCATCACACCAGAGCTGGTGATCTGCTTGTACTGACATTCTCCTTCTGCATGGAAGTCGACGTTCTCAGTTTGCACCCAGTTGTCTATGTTGCTGCCGTTTTCGATGACACCACCGATGGCTGAGTAAATGAACGCGTCGATATCGACTCCAAAGGCGATGTTCTGGTTCTGGCTCTCGCCGTCTACAGACATGCTGCCTACGAAGCTGTTGCTCGTAGTTGTAGCGTCAAAGATCACTTTAACAAACTGATCGGCACCCACTTTGAGTGTCATTTGCGTGTTGCCAGCTGTGTGGATATTGAGTCCGTGCATGCTGAGTCCGTCTTCGACTTCGTCTGCATACAGCAAGCGCTCTGCCACTGTGTTGCCAGACTCGTCAAGGATTTCGATGCGGACTGGGCTTTCACCTGTGAACTCCACAGAGGCGTCGATTTCGATAGACTTAATCAGTCCTTTTTCGCAAACTGGAAAGGACTGGGTGAGCGATCCGTTTTGTACGGAGATCGTCGTGTTCTTGTTTTCCTGGTGTGTAGAGCAGTCGTCATTGCTAGCTGCAAGTGCACCGGGAATAAGAAGGGCTGCGCTGAGCGCAATTGAAGGGATATTGAATTGAAACATGATGATTTTTGTTGATGGGATTCGTCGCTCCTTTACGTCGTCGCCTGTCAAACAGTTTCAAAATTCTTTAAGTATTTTCACATGGACGAGCGTAAGTGTCAGTGTGTAAGCCAATTAGGGTAGAAAAACAAGTCAGTTGATTTCTACGGAACGGGCCGTCTGCCCGTTGGTTCAGGCCGTCAAGTCAAGGAATTGGGCCCCTTCTGGGTACTCGTCTCCGTGGTAATTGCTGCCCGTGACGATGGTTTGTCCTGCGCACCAGCGCTTTTGGAGGTTGCCATACCAATCCACACCCGCCCGGTCCAAGTGGCTCACGGGTTCGTCTAGTACGAGCAGTTCGGCGCGGGTGCCCATGGCGATGGCCAATTCCAATCGTTGGCGCATCCCCGAGCTCAGGGCGCCTACCAATTTATCGCCGTGCGCCTCAAGCAGCGCAGCCTCCAAAACCAGTTGGGCTGTCAAGCCCGGCTTGTAGCCGCGGAATCTGGCGTGAAATTCGAGATGCTCCCGTGCGGTGAGGTCGACGATGAGATGTTGGTCTGGGGCGCTGTAGGCTATGTGGTCAGGCAGCTCTTCGGCTGTTAATAGGTCGTGGCCTGCAGCCTCGCCTGTAATCATGCCCTCAGATGCACGGTCCAAGCCGCAGATCAGCCGCAGCAAAGAAGACTTGCCGCTTCCATTGCCGCCCCGAACAACCATGCGGGCACCCGGCGCCAGTTCAAATGAAACGTCCCGCAAAATCCAGACACGCCCATATCGCTTGCCCAGGCCCACGGCCTGCAGTCCCATTGCTGGGCCAGCATCGATTGTCGCGGCTCCCGATCCCATGTCTTCTCCCCAATATCAGAGAGGCCCCCGAACAATGCCCTTGTCCGACGCCCGAATGAAAGTGAGGATTGTCTCCTTTGCCTCACTCTGAGGAAGCTCCAGCTCCGCAATCTTCAGCGCCTGTGACATATTTCCGTTGTGTACATATAAGGTGCGGTAGATATCTTCCACTGCGCGAACGAACATCTCTTCAAAGCCTCGGCGCCGCAGCCCAATAGCATTCACGCCGATATAAGACAACGGCTCGCGGGCCACCTTCACGTACGGCGGAACATTTTTCCGGACCAGCGACCCGCCGCCCACGAACACGTGCGCTCCAATGGTAACAAACTGTTGAATGGCGACCACGCCCTCGATGACGACCCAGTCTTCGATCGTGACATGTCCTGCAATATTGGCACAATTGGCAATCACGCAATGGTCCCCGATGAACGCGTCATGGGCAACGTGGGTGTAGGCCATCAGCAAGCAATGCGAGCCCACCTTCGATTTCATCCGGTCGAGGGTCCCGCGGTTGATGGTGCAGAACTCCCGGATCGTAGTGTCATCTCCAATCTCAGCCGTCGTCGGCTCGCCTTGGTACTTCAGGTCCTGGGGAATCCCTCCAATCACAGCGCCCGGAAAAATCCGGCAACGGTTGCCAATCCGGCTCCCGTCCATGATCACGGCGTTCGGTCCGATCCACGTGTCATCACCGATCACCACGTCTGCGGAAACCGTTGTAAAGGGTTCAATCGTCACCCCCCGACCAATCTGCGCATCCGGGTGCACAACGGCATGGGCGGAAATGCCCGGCATCAATTCAATAGACATTACGCTTCGGTTGTTTCAGGTTGGCGGTCTCGGACAATTTGCGCGATCAGTTCGGCTTCGGATACCAGATGTTGGCCCACATATGCCTTGCCTTTCATATGGACTATCCCGCGGCGAATCGGCGAGGCCAAGGTCAGCTTGAACAAAATTGTGTCACCTGGAATGACCTTGCGCTTGAAACGCACCTTGTCAATTTTCAAGAAATACGTCGACCAGTTTTCGGGGTCGTCAACGCCGCTCAGGGCAAACACGCCGCCCACTTGAGCCATCGATTCGACCTGCAGAACGCCAGGCATCACAGGATTCCCAGGAAAATGACCTTGGAAAAACGGCTCATTCATCGTGACGTTTTTCACGCCGATGATGGTCGATTCGGTGCGCTCGATAATGCGGTCCACCATCAAGAATGGGTAGCGGTGGGGCAGGAGGTTCTCGATTTGCAAGATGTCCATCACAGGCTCAGCGCCCGGATCGTAGGTCGGCACCGCGGTGGCAGCCGTGATTTTCTTCTTGAGCAGCTGGGCAAAGGCTACGTTGTGCTTGTGCCCCGGCCGCGCCGCCAGGATATGTCCACGAATGAAGCGGCCCGTCAAGGCCAGGTCGCC
>CALACF010000214.1 GCA_937890245.1 uncultured Flavobacteriales bacterium | reverse complement strand
ATCGTGATCAATCATTTGGGCGCACCACTTGGCATTGGGCCCTACGCCGACAGGCCTGATGACGTTCGAAGGCAATGGCGCAGCAATCTAAAAAAGGTTGCCGAACTTCCAAATATTTTCCTCAAGCTCGGAGGTTTCGGACTTGATGAGAAATTTGGTATGGGTTGGATAATGCTTGACACCCCACCGTCATCAGACACCGTGGCCCTCCGATGGGGCGACGATGTGCATTGGTGTATCGAGACATTCGGCCCGCAACGATGCATGTTTGAATCAAACTTTCCTGTTGACCGCCAGTCGCTCACCTACGTCGTGCTCTGGAACGCCTGCAAAAAGATGACCTGCGGGTTTACCCCCAGCGAACGTGCCGACTTGTTCGCTGGCACTGCCCGCAGGGCGTATAGTTTCACGCCATGCCTTTGAACTTTTCGCTCAACACGGCACTGCGGGCCCTGCAAACCGCCGCAAGAGAGGTCGGCACCACCGGAGCACAGACTCACGGTCGGATGAACGACTCGTGGATCAACGGGTACTCGAAAGACTTTTCGCGAATTTTGGCAGACCGAGGCTGGATTGGAATGACGTGGCCCACCGAATTCGGCGGAGCGAACCGTCCGGGAATTGAGCGGGTGATCGTCGCTGAACAGCTCATTTCTGCTGGGGCCCCGATTGCTGCGAGCTGGATCGCAGATCGGCAAATGGGCCCGGCAATTTATCGCTACGGGACCCCCGATCAACAAGCAAAATTTCTCCCTGGAATGCTGACGGGCGAAGATACTTGGTGTATCGGAATGAGCGAACCGAACGCCGGATCCGATCTTGCTTCTTTGCGTACATCGGCGCGGCGCGTTGGTGACCGTTTCATCGTCAATGGTCAAAAGATTTGGACGAGCCTTGCTGTGGATGCCGACTACTGCTATCTCATCGTGCGAACCGACTCCTCTGGTCCTGCGCATAGAGGCGTAAGTGAGCTGATTGTTCCGATGTCATCACCCGGAATCGAAATACGGCCAATCACGGATCTGGTCGGGAATCGACACTTCTGTGAAGTGTGGTTCACGGATGTTGAGGTGCCCTCCGAGAATCTGGTCGGAACTGAGGGAGATGCCTTTCGCCAGACCATGGCCCAGCTCGAGCATGAGCGAGGTGGAATTGACCGCCTGATGTCGAATCGCCCGTTGTATGAGGACGCGCTACGTATCGCTGATCGCACCGATCCACTGGTGCGACAAAACATTGCCGGTCTCGAAACGGGATACTTGCTCGGGCGTCAAATGGTGTACCAAGCTGCCCTCGGCCAGGCTCCAGCAGGCGCTAGCACCATCATCAAGTGCTACTGCACCGAACATGAGCAAAGGGTTGCTGATTTCTGCGCGGG
>CALACF010000213.1 GCA_937890245.1 uncultured Flavobacteriales bacterium | reverse complement strand
CCATTCCAAATCCTCAAGATGGACCCACAGCGTAACAACATCGTTGTTTCACGTCGTGCCGTTCTTGAAGAGAGCCGTACCGAAGCCCGCTCTGAGCTGATCTCTCAGCTGAGTGAAGGCCAAATCCTCGAAGGCATTGTCAAGAACATCACGAGCTACGGAGTCTTCGTCGATTTGGGCGGAGTCGACGGATTGGTTCACATCACAGATTTGAGCTGGGGCCGCGTAGGACACCCAGAAGAAGTGGTGGAAGTGGAGCAGAAGCTGAACGTAGTTATTCTTGACTTTGATGATGCCAAGAAGCGTATTGCACTTGGCATAAAGCAACTCACCTCCCATCCATGGGATGCGATGAGCGAGGGCATCAACGTTGGAGACAAAGTGAAAGGCAAGGTTGTTGTGGTCGCGGACTACGGTGCATTTGTCGAAGTGGCTACAGGCGTCGAAGGCCTGTTGCACGTCAGCGAAATGAGCTGGTCACAACACCTCCGCAGCGCACAGGACTTCCTGAAAGTTGGCGACGAGATCGAAACGGTCATCCTCGGCATGGACATGGAAGAGCGCAAGATGAGCTTGGGAATGAAGCAACTCGTTCCAGATCCATGGGAGAATATCGAGTTCAAGTACCCAGAGCAGTCTAAGCACACGGGTAAGGTTCGCAACTTCACCAACTTCGGCCTCTTTGTCGAAATGGAGGAGGGCATCGATGGATTGGTCCACATCTCAGATTTGTCTTGGGAAAAGAAGATCAAGCACCCATCGGAATTCTGTAACGTAGGTGATGATATCGAAGTGGTCGTGCTCGAATTGGATAAGTCCAATCGCCGCATGAGCCTTGGTCACAAGCAGATCCAGGAGAATCCATGGGATACGTTCGAGCAGGTGTTCGAAGTGGGCTCTGTCCACAAAGGCACCGTGCTTAAGATTGACGGTTCCAACGCAGCGGTGGCTTTGCCATACGGTGTTGAGGGCTTCTCTCAGGTCAAGCATCTCACCAAACAAGATGGTGGTGAAGTAAAGTCAGAGGAAGTGGCAGATTTCGTCGTGCTCGAGTTCAACCGGAATGCAAAACGCATCACCGTGTCGCACTTGCGTACCTACGAGGAGCCACCCGCAAAGAAGCGTGCTGCTATCGCCCCAGGCGAAAAGAAGCGCAGCACTTCAGGCGGATCTAGTTCATCTACCAAGCGTGCTGTCCGCGAGGTCAACGAGCGTCAAGCGACGACGACCTTCGGAGATTTGGGTGTTTTGTCCAAGTTGAAAGCCCAATTGGAAGCGAGTGGATCCAAGGAAGAGGCTGCTGAAAAGGCCCCAGCCAAGAAAGCTGCTGCCAAGAAGGCACCGGCAAAGAAAGCTGAGGTGAAAGCTGAGGCAAAAGCTGAAACTGCAACGGAAGCTCCAGAAGCTGCTGAAGCAGAGAAGGCTGACGAAGCTGAGAAGCCAGCTGCTAAAAAGGCGCCAGCAAAGAAAGCTGCAGCCAAAAAGCCAGCCGCTAAGAAGCCAGCTGCCAAGAAGGCGCCTGCTAAAAAGGCCGCCAAGGCAGACGATGCTGAGGCAAAATCAGACGACGAGAAGAAGTAATTTTCTAATCGCGAGAAAAGAAAGGGGGACTTCGGTCCCCCTTTTTCGTTTCGCACTATTTTTGCACCGCAAATGGGCATCAGAAATCGCATCATCGATCCGGTACAATTCGAACTCACCTTGAATCGATTGGCCTATCAGTTGATTGAAGAGCACGATGATTTTGCACAGACTGCCTTGATTGGTATCCAGCCGCGGGGCGTGCATCTGGCAAGTCGCCTCTCTGATATTATCGAGAATGTTACGGGGCGTAACGATATCCGCAAAGGCCAACTCGACATCACCTTCTTCAGGGACGATCTGCGGCAGCGCCAGTCGCTGCCACAGGCTTCCGTGACCAAGCTGCCGTTTTTGGTGGAAGACCTTCGTGTGGTACTAATCGACGATGTGTTGTTCACGGGACGCACGATCCGGGCAGCGCTCGATGCCTTGCTTGCGCATGGCCGGCCACGATCAGTGGAGCTCGCTGTCTTGATCGACCGCAGATTCAGCAGAGAACTTCCCATCCAGCCGAAGTACGTCGGCCGGTCAGTCGACATATTGTCCGACCAGAAGGTCCGTGTTCGCTGGGCTCACGATGAAAATGGTGATGGCCAGGACCATGTCGAATTGACTTCAATCTCATCTGAAAATGACTGAATTGCGTTCGAAGCACTTGCTTGGTATCCGGGGGCTGACGCGTGCTGAGCTCGAGTTGATTATCGATACAGCAGTTGAGTTCAAGGGCGTGATCAACCGACCGATACGGAAGGTCCCGACGCTGCGCGATGTGACGGTGGCCAACTTGTTTTTTGAGGACTCGACCCGCACGCGCCTGAGCTTTGAGTTGGCGGAGAAGCGTTTGAGTGCTGACGTTGTGAACTTTTCTGCAGCTTCTTCAAGCGTTTCCAAAGGAGAGACCCTGGTCGACACCGTGCACAATATCCTGGCGATGAAGGTGGACCTGGTGGTCATGCGCCATCCTCATCCGGGTGCGGCACATTTTCTGGCTTCGCGCGTTGACGTTCCGATTGTGAACGCTGGCGACGGCACCCATGAACACCCGACGCAGGCCCTGCTTGACGCGCTGTCGTTGAAAGAGCAGTTCGGCCAGCTCGACGGTCTGAAGGTGACCATTGTGGGGGATATCCGCCATTCACGGGTTGCCCTCTCGAACATTTTGTGCCTACAGAAGCTGGGGGCTGATGTCATGGTTTGTGGGCCGTCAACCCTTATTCCCAAGCATTACGCGTCGATGGGGGTGCACGTCGAACACGACATAGACAAGGCCTTGGCATGGTGCGATGTGGCCAATGTGCTGCGCATCCAGCTGGAGCGACAGGGGGGCGGAGACCACATCCCGTTCTTCCCAAGCCTGCGCGAGTACCATGCACAATACGGGGTGACGAAAGAGCGATTGGCTTGTGCAGAATCTGGCGGAAAGAAGATTACGATCATGCACCCCGGGCCGATGAATCGCGGGGTCGAAATCGCATCAGATGTTGCGGATGGAGAGCGCAGTGTGATACTCAACCAGGTAGAGAATGGAGTTGCTGTGCGCATGGCTGTTATTTACTTGTTGGCCTCAGGATTGGGAGGTTGACCGAACTGCCCTACTTTCGGGGTCTACCTTCCAAGTATGAAATTCAAAGTTGATAAGCAAGAAAAGGTCGTCGTGATCTCTTCGCACGTTGAAAAACTGGACGCTTTATGTGCTCCAGAACTCAAAGCCGAGCTCGTTATCGCAAACAAAGAGGGCTACCGAAATATGGTGGTTGACTTGTCTGGTACGCGTTACATCGACTCGAGTGGACTCAGCGCTGTGCTGATCGGCCACCGTTCTTGTCGAGACGCTGGCGGCACTTTTGTCGTCTGTGGATTGCAACCGGCTGTTTCCAAATTGGTCACGATTTCCCAGTTAGATAGCGTCCTTAAAATCGTTCCAACTGTGGGCGAGGGCGTAGACTTTGTCTACATGGAGGAAGTAGAACGCGATCTCAAGTAATCGAGCACCATACGTACAAGCATCAAACCAATTCTCATGACCCCAATCTTTACCCGCGCTCTTTTTTGCGCTGCGTTGATCGCATTTTCTTTTTCTGCCACAGCCCAGTGCGACCCGGAGGGTTACGATTTCGGTGAGGTAGGCTTCGGTCTGACCCCAGACGGCATCACGACCTTTTTCGCTGATGGCATGCAGGGAGAAGACTACGAGCAAATCATGTACTTGCTCGTTCCAACGAATGCCACACAGGTAGATCCAACGCTTCCGGACCTTCCGATTGACAGCATCCAGATTATGGCTGTGAACTTGTTGTCTGCTGCTGAACTTGACACGATCCCTCTCGATGTCGCGGG
The DNA here is from genome assembly GCA_937890245.1 of uncultured Flavobacteriales bacterium. Classification (GTDB taxonomy): domain Bacteria; phylum Bacteroidota; class Bacteroidia; order Flavobacteriales_D; family Sanyastnellaceae; genus UBA8752. The sequence continues at coordinate 3,541 of CALACF010000213.1, read as the reverse complement.
CTTGTCGGTCAGCTGTAACAACAGTGGATTGTGTGCCGATGATTGTACGTACTTGGCAGGAAGCCAGGGCTGTGCAACGCTATTTGGTGTCCCAGACACGGGCGGTGCGTTCTTTATTTCGATTGATCTTCTCATCTGGAGTACCATATTTGGCTTGCCGCTTTCGGCGCCGCAGTCATTCTCGGGCTTGGAGCTGGCGATCGGTGCAATTGACAATGTCTCAGAACAGCATCTTGACTTTGACGGTTTGGGCCAGATCTTTCCTGTGCCTGCACAAGACGTATTCACTGTCGAATTGAAGACGCCGTGCGACATCACTGTGACAGACGGCTTGGGTCGATTGGTGGATGTTCGCTCTCGTGCAACGGGTCGCACAACGTTCGACGTTTCAACGTGGCCTGCCGGCGTGTACATCGTGCGCGCCCAAGACCAAGGGATGATGGCTACGCGCCGCATCTCGGTCCAGCACTGATATCCGGCGGCGGTGCGGTTTGATGTGACGGTATTGGGCTGCGCGGCAGCTCTGCCCTCGGTCGGCCGCAACACGACAGCGCAGCTCGTAAATATTCACGAGAAGCGATTTTTGGTTGACTGCGGGGAAACCACGCAGGTAGCTTTGCGCGCCGGCATTAATGGCGACAGCCTGCGCATGATGCGCATCGACCGGGTGTTCATCTCGCATTTGCACGGCGATCATTATTTAGGGCTTCCTGGATTGATTGCGACGTTCAATTTGATGGGGCGCACCCGCGCGCTGACGATTTACGGCCCGCCAGATCTCGAACGATTGATGCTGCTGCACCAAGAGGTAAGTGGCGCGCGATTGAACTACCCATTGAACTTTGTGGCGACGTCTGTGGATGCGCCTGTGCTGTTGTGGGAAGATGCTTCGGTCGAAGTGCACAGCTTTCCCGTCAAGCATCGCATTCCCACGACGGGCTTTCTATTCCGAGAAAAACGCCGAGAACCAGGTGTAAAGCATGAGGCCATCCGGGCGTTGAATCTTACGCCTTCGGAAATTCTCCATTTGAAAAAGCGCCAAGATGTGCTGCGTTCAAACGGTCAAACCCTGGCTTGGGAAGAGATCTGTGTCGAGTCGCCACCAGCCCGTTCTTATGCTTTTGCTGCTGATACCTTGTATTGGGAGCGCGTGATAGAGGCGGTTCAGGGTGTTGACCTGCTCTACCACGAGGCAACCTTTATGGCCCATCACAAGGCGCTGGCTGTAAAGACTTACCACAGCACCACCACCCAGGCGGCCAATGTTGCAGCTGCTGCGGGCGTTCGGCGCCTGCTGATTGGACATTTATCGGCGCGATACAAAGACGTCTGCGCCGTGATTGATGAAGTCCGCCTCGGTTTTACGAATGCCGAGTTGGCCCGCGACGGTGTTACGTATAGCATTGAACAGCAGCAGGCGCGGAAGACAGGATAGAATTTGCTCCTGTGAACAACTCTGGGCTTGCCAATCCAACTTCCGGGCTACCTTTGTTATTTAGAACCGTTCTAATTAACGAAACTGCGACAGCCATCATGCGCGTTCTCTTTGCCGACTCAAATCAACTCATCGCCTGCGGTCTCCAAGCCGCTTTGGCCGCAGACCCGCGTGGGGTTGAATTCCTAGGAACCTGTGAGACAGGTGAAAATTTGCGGGCCCGTGTCAAGATGGACCAGCCGGATATTGTGGTCCTGGATTTTGCTGCAGAAGGGTTCTCAATTGGCATGATTCCCCAGCTAAAGAAATGGAGGAAAGGTCTGCGGGTGTTGGCCTTGACGTTTGAGCGGACGGGGATGACCATTGTAGATGCACTGCGTGCAGGGGCCGATGGATTTGTCAAGAAGGATTGCAGTCTCGATGAAATCGTGGATGCCGTTCACGAGGTGGGTTTAGGTGGTAAATTTTTCTGCTCCAAGATTATAAAAGCCATTCGGAGGGAGGGGATTGACATGGAGTCGCTGGAAACGGTGGATGACAGTTGCCTTGGAATCCGCCTGTCAAAGCGCGAGCTTGAAGTTCTGCGCTTAATCGCAGACGGTTACACAAACCCTCAGATTTCCAAGTGCCTGTTTGTCAGTCCACATACTGTCACAACGCACAGGAAAAACATCCTTGGAAAACTCGGCGTGAATAACACGGCCTCCTTGGTGATGTACGCTGTGAAACAAGGTTTGGTTTGCCCAAATAAGTTCTTGTTTGCGCCTTCGTCGGAGGGGTAAAACACTGAAATAGGCCACCTTACAATAGGTCGGGGGCTGCTGCGTTTGTAATGCGTACATTTGCACTCTGATTAACGGACCTTAATTACAGGCCCCATGACGACGACAACTACCCTTTTTGAGCGTGAATTGGTCGAGAGCAGTCGACTCGAATATTCGGACATGATCAACCTGCCATTCGGTCGGGTTTTCTCCGATCACATGTTCTCGATGGAGTACGCCGATGGTGAATGGAAAAGGGGAAAAATCATGCCATTTCAGGACTTGGTGATAAGCCCAGCGACAATGGTGTTCCATTATGGTCAGGCCATTTTTGAAGGAATGAAGGCGTTTTTGAGCCCTGAAGGTGAGGTGCTTCTTTTTCGCCCGGAGGACAATATCCGCCGCTTCAATGTTTCTGCTGAGCGCATGTGTATGCCGGAAGTTGATGTGGACCTTTTCAAGGAAGCACTGATGCAGTTGGTGGATGCCGATAGGAATTGGGTTCCAACGGACAATGAGAGCTCGCTGTACATCCGCCCGTTCATGATTGCAACCGACGAATTTGTCGGCGTGAAGCCTAGCGAGCGCTACACATTTATGATTTTTACCTGCCCCGTTGGACCGTATTACGCTGGCTCGGTGAAGGTGAAACTCGAGCGAAAATATACTCGAGCCACCCCAGGTGGAACGGGTTATGCAAAGGCCGCGGGCAACTATGGGGCCTCATTGAAGCCGACGGCAGAGGCTGTTTCAGAAGGGTATCAACAGATTTTGTGGACCGACGCTATCGAGCATAAGTACATCGAAGAATCGGGCACAATGAATGTTGTGTTTGTCATTGATGGGAAGGTTACAACACCTGCTTTGAGCGACACGATTTTGCGTGGGGTAACACGTGACAGCTTGCTGAAGCTAGCAGAACATCTCGGCTTCGAGGTAGAAGAGCGCCGCATCAGCGTAGACGAGCTTATCGCAGGCGTCAAGTCAGGTGCTGTCTCTGAGGCTTTTGGTGTCGGCACGGCAGCAACGATGACACCGATTTCGGCGATTGGTTGCGATGGCGTAGATGTGGAGTTTGCCCCAGTTGAAGGCTGGAAGGTGATGCCGAAATTGGCACGGGGTTTGGACGACCTGCGCCGTGGAAATGGTGAAGACCCCTTTGGCTGGCGCGTACAAGTCTGATCGTCAAATGCAATTGACGCGGTCCCCTCGCCCAAACAACCTCCTTCTTGCGCTGCTCTGCGCATCTTTTTTCTGTGCCAATTCCCCCTCGCTCCAAGCGCAAGTGAGTGGTGTTGATGTCGTGGGGTCACCCGTTCCATCTGTAACTGCTGTGGGCCAT
>CALACF010000212.1 GCA_937890245.1 uncultured Flavobacteriales bacterium | reverse complement strand
CCGTCCAATTGCACGATGCCGCCGACAAGCATTACGATCAGCGCATGGCTCGATTGGCCGAGCAAGCACACCCGGTGATTGAGCGCATCCACCTGGACGACAGCAACCAATTCGTCAACATCTCGGTGCCATTTTCGGATGGCCGCCGCAATTTGAGCGTCTCCGCAGACATAGACCTTTCAGTCGAAACCCGTGGCCGTTCTCTGGTGGACGAGCTCGAAAAAACTGTTTCACTCGGCGTGCTCGACCAAATGTGGAAGGAGCATCTGCGGAACATGGATGACCTGCGCAACAACGTGCAGCACGCCCGCCACGAGCAAAAAGACCCGCTGTTGATCTACAAGTTCGAGTCCTACGAGCTCTTCAAAGCGATGGTCCACAAGATGAATGGCGACGTCGCATCGTTCCTGTTGAAATGTGAGCTTCCATCCCAATCCGACCAGCTCAAACAAGCACCTAAGGCGCGTCAGGCACCCGCCTCACGCGTACAAACGACCAAGGCAGGCGTCGAAAACATGAGTCAACAACGGATGCGTTCCGACGGAGGTCGCATACCTGGCGTCGGTCCACGTGGCGGCGCACCCGCCGTCCCTGGTGCACCACCGGTGAAGGCGGCCCCTGTTCGCGTGGAGAAAAAAACGATGCCGAACGAGCCCTGCCCGTGCGGATCGGGCAAGAAGTTCAAGAAGTGCCACGGCTGAGCTGGCGCTAGAGCCGCCCAGTCGGCTGCTAGCGCAGCTTAACTGACGCGCTCGCGCATCAGCTGATTGAACGCTTCGCAAGTAGCGGGCGTAGCCAAGCTGTCGGGCTGGTGCACCAAGAAGTCCAACTCGTCCAGTCCTTGGGCGGTCCAGGCTTTGATGCGCTCGCTCCAAGCTTGCAGTCGCTTCTGGTCGGAGGGGTGCCCGGCATAGCCGCCAAAACGAATGATGGCCTGAGGCGCAGTCATGCGCATATGTGCAGCGTCCCTTCTCAGTGCTGTGTCGGACAAAACAGATCCTACGCCCTGGTCCATCATCTGCGCCCAAATGGCCTCAGCATCTGCTCCGCCTTCAAACCAGCCGGGGTGCCGGAATTCGATGGCCATCTTGAGTTCGCGCGGCCATGCCTCCAAGTACCGGGCTAGCTTTTCTCCATGGCGCGGCATGAATTGAGGTGTCAGCTGAATGAACGACGTGCCGAGCTTGTCGCCCAAAGCCAGCAGCGCCTCAATAAAATCATCAGTCGGCCCTTCGCAGTTGTTGAACTTTCTGTAACGCGTAATAATTGCCGGAAACTTGGGGCAGAATTTGAAGCCTTCGGGCATAGCGTCCGCCCAGATTTTCATGCGCTCCGGCGGGTGGATCTTGTAATGCGTCGCATTGAGCTCTAGGCTTTGAAAGGCTCGACCGTAATGACCGATCCACGTCCGTTGCGGGTCCTTCTCCGGGTACACCGACCCGCGCCAGCCCCTGACGGTCCACATCGTTCCGCCCGATCTCACGCGCCCCAGCCCTTGCCCGCTTGCCAGCCCCAGCGCGGTATCCGCATGGTCAGCCGCAAGCTCGAACCTGCCCTCAGCGGCCAGTTTCGGCAGCTCGTCGCCCCACTCTTCTTCTGGAATCTTCCCGAAATTCACGGAAGCAAATCTAGGGCGAGGCGGCGCATCCAAAGGCAATCGGTCCGTCCCAAACTTCTCGAACGGCCGCCCAAACGGCCTCAAGCGTGGCCCCACTGGTCGCCACATCGTCCACCAGCACGACAAGGGACGGCGGGGGTGACAGCATCAGCAATGGATGCGCCTCGGGCTCAGCCCCATTTTCGGCAGCGCGATATTGCAGGGCTTGGCTTCCCATGCGCTCCTCTCGATCACTGGCCGCCAAGGCAGCCCCGGTCGCCTCGCGGACCAGCACATCAAGCACCGGCCAACCCGTCACCTCGGACCAACCCGCCGCGATGCGCTCAGCCTGGTTGTATCCGCGCAGCTTCATTTTGTCTGCATGCAATGGCACCGGCACAAGTACTGGCCGCACGCCCACGTCACCGGGTATGGAAAAAGCTGAAAGTTCACGCCCCATCGATCGTCCTATTTCCAAGGCCAATCCCTCGCGCCCCTTGTACTTAAATCCGTTCAAAAGCGCTGCAACTTCTGGGGACCCTCGATGTCGAAGCAAGACCCGCGATGCCGCCCAGTCCACGCGCCCATCAAACCGAGCAGCGGCATCCCCGAAATACCTCGGCATCGCCGCATCACACACACCACACCAAAACGGCTCGTCATCCAGCAAAGCAGCCCCGCACAGGGCACAACGCAGGGGGAACA
>CALACF010000211.1 GCA_937890245.1 uncultured Flavobacteriales bacterium | reverse complement strand
CCTGTGGCACCCCTGGTTCACCTGACCCACCTGCGGACCACGATCACGGCGATCACAGCAATCACGGGCACGCCCAGCATTTCACAGTGCTTGCCGAACATGTCGAGTTGTTCGTCGAATTTGAACCCCTCATTGTCGGGGGCTCGCAGCGTTTTGCCGCGCATTTAACAGATCGAAAAACTTTCAAGCCCATCGAGCAAGCGCTGGTTACAGTCGCCATGCAGCAAGGTGCATTTTCCCTTTCCGACCAAGTCGATGAGCCGGTCCAACCAGGAATTTTTGCGCCTGTTTTGAAGTCAAAAAAGGAGGGAACAGGCGCGCTGCGGTTCATCGTGGAAACCGCTGCATTCACGGACACCATCACCCTAGAAGACGTGCCCGTCTTCAAGCACGCATATGCCGCTGAGCAATGGGCACATGCGCATGAAAGCGAGGAGGACGGGGCGACAACCTTCACCAAGGAGCAGGCCTGGAAAATTGACTTCGCCACGGCGGTTGTAGAGCGTTCGACCATGGCCGAAGTGATCTACGCGGGCGGAGAAATCTTGCCCTCTCGCGGAGACGAGGTCGTTGTAACCGCTGGCGCTGGAGGCTTGGTGCTATTTGACTTGGACCACACCATTTTGGGGGCGCGCTTGGAGGCGGGCGTTCAAATGTTCTCCATCGCAGGCGGAAATTTGGTCGAGGACAATTTAGAAACTGAATTCAGGCAAGCCGAAGCAACCTATGTTCAAGCACAAGCTCAATTTGCGCGGACCCAGCATTTATTTGAAGCGCAGGCCGTCTCCCGCGCCGAGATGGAAGAATCGGCATTGAGTTTTGAATTGGCCCGAGCGGAATTTGATAACTTATCGAGGGATTATGGAGCCGACGGAAAGCGGGTGGAAGCCCCGACAACAGGTTATTTGAAGGATGTTCTGGTGCAATCAGGCCAATTCGTTGAGGCAGGAGACGCCCTCGCAGTCCTTGCACAAAACAAGAAAATCACCCTGCAAGCCGACGTGCCGCAAAGCGCCTACCCCCTGTTGCGAAACATTACTACGGCGTATTTCAGACTGGCTGGCTCTGAAGCCAAATCCATCGACGATTACAACGGAAAGCTCCTGTCTTACGGCAAGAGTGTGAGCCGCGAAGAGCCTTTCATACCTGTCCAATTCGAACTGGACAACCGCGGGGATTTGCTGCCGGGAACCTTCATTGAGGTCTTCATTGAAGTGGACGTGGACCTGGAAGTCGAAGGCGAGGGCGCAGTCGGTGGCGGTGGCGGTGGCGGCAACGTGTTGGCGATCCCCAACGCCGCACTGCTCGAGCAGTACGGCACATACCTGGTATTCGTTCAAGTGGGTGGCGAAAAATTTGAACGGCGCGAGGTCGAGATCGGAAGGAGCAACGGGAAGAGAACTGAGATTCGAAGTGGGCTTGCGCAGGGAGAACGAATCGTAACGCGCGGCGCGTACCAAGTGAAAATGGCGGGCATGGCTTCGAGTATTCCCGCACACGGCCACGTACACTGATGCTGAACTGCTGAAGCTATGCTGAACTGGATTCTAGATACGTCCCTGAAAAACAGGATGCTCGTGCTGCTTGCGGCCGTGGCACTGCTGCTTGGCGGGTCAGCAGTTGTGCGGACCATGGACGTGGATGTGTTCCCGGATTTGACAGCGCCGACCGTGGCAGTGCTGACGGAAGCGCATGGCATGGAGGCGATGGATGTCGAGCAGCTCATCACGTTTCAGGTTGAGACAGGACTGAACGGCTCGCCGCATGTGCGCCGAATCAGGTCATCATCAGCAGCGGGTATTTCCATTGTTTGGGTGGAGTTTGAGTGGGGAACTGACATCTATCGTGCACGACAAATCGTGGGCGAGAAGCTGCCGTCCATCCAAGAGAAACTGCCCTTCGGGGTCGGCGACCCGTCGCTGGCGCCCGTTTCGTCCATCATGGGCGAGGTGATGCTGTTGTCTGTTACGGCAAGCAAAGGCGGGGCCGTCTCGCCGATGAAACTGCGGACCGTGGCAGATTGGGATATTCTCCCCAGGCTCAAGGCGGTGCAGGGGATTGCAAATGTGGTGGTGCTCGGTGGTGATTTCAAGCAGTACCAAGTGCTGGCTGACCCGCTGAAAATGAAGTATTACGGGGTGAGCTGGGCGGAGCTTCTGCGGGCGGCGGAGGCGTCGAACGAGACGTCATCTGGCGGGTTTTTCTCTCAGCATGGCAACCAATTCGTGATCAAAGGCGAGGGGCGGATTTACGATGTGGAGCAAATCGCCGAGGGGTTTGTGAAGATGGTGGGCGGCGCGCCGGTCGTGATCGGGGACGTGGCAAGCGTGGAGATCGGCGGGGCCGATAAGATTGGAGATGGCGCTTCGAATATGAAGCCGGCCGTGATCATGACGCTTTCCAAGCAGCCCGAGACCAATACGCTGGCGCTCACCGAGGAGCTCGACCGGGTGATCGAGGAAATCCGTGCAGGGTTGCCCGCTGGGATTGAAATTGACAACCACGTATTCAGGCAGGCCGATTTTATTCAGACCTCGATCGACAACTTGAAGGCCACCTTGTTTGAAGGGGCCTTTTTTGTGGTGTTGGTGCTGCTGATATTCCTGATGAATTGGCGCACCACCGTCATTTCACTACTGGCCATTCCCCTGTCCTTGCTCGTGACCGTAATCACGTTGAAATGGTTGG
>CALACF010000210.1 GCA_937890245.1 uncultured Flavobacteriales bacterium | reverse complement strand
GTGATCACCACCTCATAGGTCGTCCCAGAAACGTAGCTGTACGTGATCTCACCCGCCCTGTTGTGGGTGGCCAAGGCCGTCTGCGACATCAGGAGCAGTGGGGCCGCGAGGATGAAAAGCCGGGCGAGATTGCGCATTGCGAGGGCAAGGTAATCGAGTAATTTCGCCCCATATGAGCTCAGCAAAGAAAATCCGCATCGGCATCACATGGGGCGACCCCAACGGCATCGGCTCCGAGTGCATTTTGAAGGCGCTGGCCGGCTGGGGGCGCGGCTTGGACGCCGGGACGGCTGGTGACTGGACGCCGGTGATATACGGCAACGCGGCGGAATTGCGGCGACAGGCTGGTTTCTTCGGCGTGGTGCTCGACGCGGAAACCGAGGCGGCGTGCGTTGATGTAGTGTCCGAGTTGAAGCCCAATTGGGGGGCGGCTGAACAAGCTGCTGGAGACATTGCGCGGGCCAGCCTCGAGCGGGCCATCCGAGATTTGAAAGCGGGCGCAATCGATGCCCTCGTCACCGCACCTATTAACAAGGACACGATCCAAGGGGACGGCTTTTCATTCCCGGGGCACACCGAATATCTGGCGGAAGCCGCCGGGGTCGCGGACGTATTGATGTTTTTGGTGTCCAGTGATTTGCGGGTGGGGATCGTAACCGGTCATATCCCAATCTCACAGGTGGCCGCGGCTATAACGCCGGAAGCCATCGAACGGAAATACGCGCTGATGCGGGCGTCGCTGAAGCTGGATTTCGGCATCGACGAGCCGCGGATTGCCGTGCTAGGCCTGAATCCCCACGCTGGCGACAACGGGCTGATCGGTGGAGAGGAACTGGCGGTCATCGGGCCCACCATCCGCTCGTTTCAGGCGGCCGGCCACCGGGTCGAGGGGCCGTTCGGAGCAGACGGCTTCTTCGGAAATGGGGCCTACAAGCATTTTGACGGCGTACTGGCGATGTACCACGATCAGGGCTTGGCGCCGTTCAAATCACTCGCGTTTGGTTCTGGCATCAATTTCACTGCAGGGCTGCCTTGGGTGCGCACCAGCCCCGACCACGGGACCGCATTCGACATCGCTGGGAAGAACCTCGCGAGCGGAAACGCCTTGCGGGGCGCGTGTTTGGGGGCGATTCAAATTGGCATAAAAAGACGGTTGATTCCTTGCAATGGAAGACCTATCTTTGCGCCCCCCTCGAGCAAGGGTTAGGCATGGCACAGACGGAGTTTGATATCCCATACCAGGGATTGCGCATCGGTCGTCATCCCTTTAAGTTCTCGCTCGATGGTGCGTTCTTTCAAGCGTTTGAAATGGAAGAGTTGTTGGAAGCGGAATTAACCGCGGACACCGTACTCGACCGCTTCAGCAGTATGATGCACTTTGACGTTGAGCTCAAAGGTTCAGTTCGATTGAACTGTGACCGTTGTGGTTCAGCCTGTCAGCTGTCCATCGACGAGAAAGCTCGTTTCGTCATTCAATTCGGTCGCAAGACGGAGCGGAACGACGACGACATTCTGGTCTTGGGCCGGCAAGAACATCTGCTCAACGTAGGGGTTTTCCTTTACGAAGCGCTGGTGCTCGGTTTGCCTTTGCGACGGGTCCACGCGGATGAAGCGGACTGCGATCAAGAGATCGTGGGACGGATTCGAAGCGAGGACGATGATGACGATACGGATCCTCGTTGGTCTGCCTTGCGCGGATTGATGGACGACGAGTAGCGGCGCCGAAGCATAAGCGAAGTCAGATTGGCATCAAAACACTTGAAAGAACAACGGGCATTGTCCGGGTTTTCGGACCAAAAAAACGCAATAGGAACTGCAACTAGTTTAGCACCATGGCACATCCAAAGAGACGTCAGTCGACGACACGCTCACGCAAGCGTCGTACGCACTACACCGCTGATACCCCAAACGTATCAACGTGTGGCACCACTGGCCAAGCCCACATGTTCCACCGCGCGCATTGGTATGAGGGGAAACTCTACTACAAAGGCCGCGTTCTACAGGAAAAGGCCGAGGCTTAAAAAGCCTTTCAGACTTTATGCACACCCCGTGGTGGCCCAATTTGGGTGCGCCCGGGGTTGTTGTGCAATATCGTAGGTGTAATTTTACCGGTTCGATCCAACATTGACCATGAGTCAGACTATCAATGCAGCGATAACTGCTGTGCACGGCTGGACGCCCGAAACCGTCCTCTCCAATGCCGACCTCTGTAAGATGGTCGACACCAACGACGAGTGGATCCGCTCGCGGACCGGTATCTCAGAGCGACGCATTCTCGACAAGGACAAGGGCACGTCGCACATGGCGGCTGAAGTCATCAAAGGCCTCTGCGCAGCGCGTGGCATTGAGCCAACCGAGATTGACCTGGTGATTGTCGCCACCGTGACGCCCGATATGCCCTTCCCTTCGACGGCCAACATCGCCTCGGACCTCGCGGGCGCTACAAATGCCTGGGGCTTTGATTTGGAGGCGGCCTGCTCGGGCTTCCTCTTCGCCTTGAACACAGGCGCGCAGTTCATCAAAACGGGACAGCACAAGCGCGTTTGCGTGGTGGGCGCCGACAAGATGAGCTCCATCGTGGACTACACAGACCGAACGACCTGCGTGTTGTTTGGTGACGCGGCCGCTGGCGTGTTCTTGGAGGCCGACACTGAGGGCCTCGGAATCCAGGATTCCATCTTGAAATCAGACGGCTCAGGCCGTGAATTCTTGCACATGAAAGCCGGCGGCTCGCTCAATCCAGCGACTGCGGAAACCGTGGCCAAGAAGATGCACTACCTCTTTCAAGATGGCAAGCCCGTATTCAAGGCTGCCGTCACTTCGATGGCTGACGTGAGCTATGAAATCATGGAGCGCAATGGCCTTTCTGCCGACGACGTTTCTTGGCTCGTGCCACACCAAGCAAACATGCGCATCATCGACGCCACTGCGCGCCGGATGGGCCTCAGCACCGACAAGGTGATGATCAACATCGAGAAGTACGGCAATACCACCGCAGCCACCATTCCACTCTGCCTCTACGAATGGTCGAAAGACCTGAGCAAGGGAGAGAACCTCATTCTCAGTGCTTTCGGCGGAGGATTTACCTGGGGAGCCATCTGGCTCAAGTGGTCGCTTGACCATAGCTCAGGCACATCAGACTGCTGAACGTATATTTCGCCACCCTTAGCCCCTAGAAGGCCATGAACATTACCGAAATCCAAGACCTGATTGAATTCGTCGCCAAATCTGGCGTGAACGAAGTCGAAATCGAACACAAAGATTTCAAGATCACGATCAAAAGTGACATCTCCGTCAAGCGGGGTCGCAGCGCAGCTGCTAAAGCACTCGAGCTCGAAGTTCAACAAATGCAGGCGGGCATGATCCCAGCGCAAATGGTCGCTGCCCCCATGGCCGCACCTTTATCCGTTGCCCCAGCAGCCGCTTTAGCAGCCGCTGCTGAGCCGGCGCAGGACAGCAACCTCATTGAAATCAAGAGCCCGATGATCGGGACGTTCTACCGCCGGCCCTCACCTGACAAGGACACCTTCATCGAAGTCGGAGAACAGGTCAACATAGGAGACACCGTCTGTGTGGTTGAAGCCATGAAGCTCTTCAACGAGATTGAAAGCGAGATTTCAGGCAAAATCGTCAAGATCCTCGTGGACGACAACAGTCCCGTTGAGTATGACCAGCCTTTGTTCTTGGTCGAGCCGGCCTGAACCAGCTAGCACCCCTGAGCCATGTTCAAGAAAATTCTCATTGCCAACCGTGGCGAGATTGCCCTACGCGTCATTCGAACGTGTAAAGAGATGGGCATCAAAACGGTGGCGGTTTATTCTACCGCCGACGCCGAGAGTCTCCACGTGCGATTCGCCGATGAGGCCGTCTGCGTGGGTCCACCGCAAAGTGCAAAATCGTATCTAAACATCCCTGCGATCATTGCCGCGGCGGAAATCACGAACGCCGACGCCATCCACCCGGGCTATGGTTTCCTCTCTGAAAACGCCAATTTCTCCCGCATCTGTCGAGAGAACCACATCAAGTTCATCGGCGCCTCGCCCGAGATGATTGATTCGATGGGCGACAAGGCAAACGCCAAGACCACGATGAAGGCGGCCGGCGTTCCATGCATCCCCGGTTCAGTTGGGATTCTCGAGACATTTGAGGACGCTTTGGCATGTTCAGCTGAGGTCGGATTCCCCGTCATGCTTAAGGCCACAGCTGGCGGCGGTGGCAAGGGCATGCAGCTCTGCCATGATGAGAAAGAGCTCGAAGAGGGATGGGAAAGCACGCGTCGAGAGGCTTTTGCCTGCTTCGCCAATGACGCCATGTACATGGAGAAATTCATCGTTGAGCCGCGACACATCGAGATCCAGATCGCTGGGGACCAAAGCGGCAAAGTGTGCCACATGTCTGAGCGCGACTGTTCCATCCAGCGTCGCCATCAGAAACTCGTCGAGGAGACCCCTTCGCCTTACATGACGGACGATTTGCGTGAGAAAATGGG
>CALACF010000209.1 GCA_937890245.1 uncultured Flavobacteriales bacterium | reverse complement strand
GTTAGGGTGTGGACACACCACTCACAGTTGAATCGATCAGAGGCTTCATCAGGAGGTCGGCGGAGGCTTGGGGGGTCAAGGCACAGCTGAAGCGGGCCGCAGACTCCTGCGCCGAGAAGGGCTTTCCGCCCTACAAATACGGCTGGATGGGGCCGGGTGAGTTTCCATACATCGTCTGGAAGGCGCCTGAGTGGGAAGATCACGAGAGCGAGGAAGACTATTTTGACAAGGTCGATGCCAGCGAGGATATGGTTTGGAACGTTATCACCGACGCGTACACCGGCACCCTGGTGGTGGCTCACGACCCTCAAAGGCCTGTTTACGACGAGGACGGAATCACTTACTGGTTCGACGGAGATGACAACGAGACTGGGCCAGAGGGAGAATGGTCCTACCCTGAAGAGGCTCCGGTTGCCGAGTCGGTCGGAAGCCTAGCCAGGAGGGGCTTGGACCCGTCGCGGACCCTCAAGACCCAGATGAGGAGGGTCGCGTCCCTGCTCCACAAGGAGGGGATAAACGTAACTTCCGTCAGCGGAGCGCAGTTCGACAACGAAGGGGATGTATTTCTGTACGTCGACATCCCCGGTCTCGACTCTGAGGTCGAGGAGGACCAGGAGCTGCGCAGGATGGCTCGCCAGTGGTCGCGAGACAACATGGACAAAGTGCGCAAGGCGGCCGTCGACGCAGGGTTCCCAGTCGGCATACAGACGCATATCGACTACCATCCAGGTGAGACTCTCACAGTGATTTGGAAGGTGCCGTACGTGCCTGAGACCTTTCACCTGATGGTCGGCCGCCACGAGGAGGGCATCAGAAGCCTGGCCCGCAGGGGGCTTGAAGACACCGTGAACGGCAGGAAGGAGATCAACCACGTCCGGGACCAAATTCGGAAGGCGGGCCACACAATTCTTGCGGTTGGGCGGTTGGGCGGTTCAGACGACCCAGACGACCCAAGCGAGCAAGAGGCTTATGTTCGAGTAAAGTTCAAGGAGGAGGGTGCAGGCACCACCTCCGTCCCGGTTTTAGCGATGAAGTTGGAGGGCATCCTCATCGACGCACTCAGAGAGGTAAGATTCGCGTCCTCCCGCATATTCACGGATGATGCTTTTACCTACATGCTCGTCCTGTGGGATTGCTCAGGCAGGGAGTTCCACGACCCAACGGAGATGCCGCCAATCCAGCACGAGGGCGTCAGAAGCCTGGCAAAGAAGGGATTAGACATAGGCAACAAGGCCGAAGTATCGAGAGTGGTCGACTCGCTCAAGAGGCAAGGGGCAACTGTACTCGAATACGGACGCGAGGCACCCCGCCCGGACGGTGAGCAAGAGGCGATGGTGGCGCTGAAGGTCCCATTCCCAGCAGGATCATCACGTCTGTTTTACGACAATTTCAGGGAGGTGTGGAAAACCACTGCCAGGGAGATGACCGAACAGGCTCTGAAGGACGCATTCGTCAACGACGCTGTGGCATTCGTCCAGCCGACACGGTGGCCGGATCACAACTCCGACTTCGTCAGACTCACCTGGCTCTCCCCTGGCGCAGCCTTCAACTCAGGAACAGGAATATACCTGCCGGAGTCAGTCACGCGGCTGGCGCGCAAGGGCGCCGAGCATGTATTCCAAAACTGGCAGGCATATCAGATCGCCAAGCAGATCAAGGAGGCTGGTTACGAGGTGACCGCCTATGGCACCGGCGCACCCGGAACGTCGGGGAGCAACAACTGGGTGAACGTACACATCCCAGGGGTGGACATGGACCAGGGAGTCCTGAAGCGAATCAGGCAGACGGGGAAGTTGCAGAACGCTTTTATCGCGGAGATGGAGTCGCTGATGCAGTCGCTTGGTGTCAGTTCGCAGGTGCGCAAATGCTCTTCGGGGAACGTGCTGATCGTGGCTGAACGTCCGGCCCACCTCCCTGCCGGGACGACGCGGCACACGATGCCACAGGAAGAGTCATTGGGAGGGCTTGCCCGCAGGGGGCTTGATGCTGAAAACAAGAGGCCCATCCTCGACCTCGTGGCCGCTATTAAGGGGGCTGGCTTGCCTATCGTGACCTACGGCCGTGAGGACCACTGCACAGGGTTTGTAGACGTAGGTGTGCCGGTAGGGAAGAAGGCGTCTGACGTGGCCGAAGAGATTTCTGGCATTGACTACATCATTCGCCACCGGGAAGTGCGGTCATCACACTGGCTTGGAGCCGACACCGTCCAGCTTCAATTTGATACCGACGGCGATAACTTTGAGGTGGACCTGGACCCGGACCCGACGATGCCCATGGCGGAGTCAGCGAGAGGGCTTGCCCGCAGGGGACTGGTCGTGAACAACGACGATGAGGAGGTAGGGAGGGTGGCAGAGGCCCTGGCTTTGGAGGGGATGCACATCTACGGCTACGGCCGTAAAGACAGCCGCGCCTACATCATCTTTGACGCGGGACTTGACTCCTTCCAACAGGCACGGGAGTGGGCGCAGGACGAGTTTGGCAATATGGAGACACTCCTCAGCTACCCAGGCAGAACGCGTTTTAGGGGCACGCCCGACATCAGGGTAAGAGCCTATGGCGCCGCAGGCGAGCTGCGCGTCGAGTGGTCGAACTCAGGGAGAGATTTCGATTGGCCAGGGGAAAACGACGATAACGAGTTGCCGCTACCCATGGCGGAGTCAGTTGCAGGATGAGCGACGCGTCTGTCATCCTGGACGAGCTGGTTGACGAGGCGGGCCTGCGCCACCTGATCGACCCCGCCTACAAACTGAAGGCTGAGGTGCGAGCATTCATGCAGGAGGTGCGCAAACACATGGGAGTCACAGGTGGAACGGTGACGGTGCGCGATCCAGCAGGCTGGCGGGACGGGACCACGTCAATAGTGGCTATCCAATGGGCGTACGAAGCTACTCCGTCGAACGCCGGGTGGGAAACGGCATCCTACGGCACTCCAGCGTGGGATGCGGTCATGGACGTGAAGATCGCCCTCGAAAAGGTCACCAGGGTGCTCGACGCCTATGATGCCAACCAGATTGGTTTCAACCTGGCTGTGAACGTGGGCGACCCGACGTGGGTGACTGAATACCACACCAGGAAAAAGATGACGCCAACATCC
This sequence comes from uncultured Flavobacteriales bacterium, assembly GCA_937890245.1. Lineage (GTDB taxonomy): Bacteria > Bacteroidota > Bacteroidia > Flavobacteriales_D > Sanyastnellaceae > UBA8752. The sequence goes on along the minus strand of CALACF010000209.1, from coordinate 398 downwards.
TTTCCTATCGGTTCCTACCCGATGGCGGTGGAAGAGTCATCTGCGGGCAGGCTGGCAGCCAGGGCGATGCACGAACTCCAGGTGGCTACGGCGACAAGGCGGGCAAAAGAGGTCGAGAGGATGATCGAGGATTTCCTCTACCAGGAGGACTACTCTGACGTGTGGGTGAACAGTTTCGATGTCACCCCAAAGGAAGCCAGCTTTGACCTCTACTTCACCGAGATGAACGTAGTCAGTCCACGCGACACTGTCTTTGAGATAGCCAACGGCTCATTGACCGCCCTGTCAGACTTCCTCCAGGAGGAGGGGTTCAACGTTATCGACTACGGAGAACTAACAGGCAAGGGGATCAGAGACCTGGGTCTGCACGTTAAGGCGAGGATCGGCATGGTGCGGGA
>CALACF010000208.1 GCA_937890245.1 uncultured Flavobacteriales bacterium | reverse complement strand
GGGCCCCCAGACGAATGAAGTTCCCGCCTCGGCCCCAACTCGCGTTCGCAGCTGAGGTGTACTGGCCCACGGACTCATAGCGCTGATGCGTCGACAATTCCTTTCGCGGCCCGCGACTTTGGTCGGTGATGAAGTTGATGGTACCGGCCAACGCATTGGACCCGTACTCAACCGACATCGGCCCCTCGACCAGTTCAACGCGCGAGACGTCGGCCAAGTTGATTTGGCTGAGATCAATGTTGCCATTGAGGCGCCCTATCACCGGAACGCCATCGATCAGCACCTTCACATTTTCACCACGCAGCCCTTGGACCGAGATCCCGCTTCCCAAGATGGCGTCCTCCGACGTCTGCAGCCCGAGTGCATTTCTTAGCACATCCCGACCGGTCAAGGCAGCCATGCCCTCCATGGTTTTCGGACCGATGAGCTGCACTTGACGCAGGGCATCGCGTTGGGCGGCAGGAGAAAATTCACCCGTCACCACCACGGCCGCATCCCGGACCCAAGCCGTGTCCTGGGCAATGCCATAGACCGGATTCTGTTCCAACTCCCCCGGCTCTTGCGCCCAAACACAACACGGCAAAATCCCCCACCCGCTCCCGGCCAGAGCCAGGGCGAGCAGGGGACCTGCTTTGTGTATGCGTTTAAATAGTCTCAAGCTTTCAGCTTTTCAAGCTCACTCGATAATCACTCGATGATCACTCGATGATCAGTGTCGAGCGGGAGGCTCCGAGCGCTGTCCGCGCTTTGACAACATACAAACCCGAGCGCAAGCCCGAAGTCTGCACGGCCACTATGCTAGAACCGAGACCAGAGCAATCCACTGCGACCTCGCGGCCTGAAGCGTCCACCAAGTTCAAGCCGATCACAGGCGCTGCCGCCTCGAGCGTGAAGAATTGGTTTGAACGAGCGGGATTGGGCCAAATCGTCAAACGCGGCGTCTGCCCGTGCAATCCCTGCACGCCGTCCGTGCCGTCGAACTCCATCACGTACGTGAAGCCGATCACACCCGTGGCCGATCCACCGTACTCCGTAAAGACCAAACGCCAGATCGATCCGTCCAAATCCTGGATGAAAAACGCGCGATCGCTTGCCAACTCGTAACCGACACCGGGAACGTACGTTTTCCAATCGCTGCCGATCGTATTTGTCTCAGCGGCCAAAGCCTCCAAGTCGTAAGTGCCTTCCATAACAGGATCCAGCAAATCGCTGACCTCCTCCACTTCAACGCCACGGTTGACCAGGCCGCCCACCACGCTGTAGAACATGCCGCCACCTACGTTTTCCATGTAGCGGAAGAACATCACGTCCCAGTTGTTCGGCTCCAAATCCAAAACT
>CALACF010000207.1 GCA_937890245.1 uncultured Flavobacteriales bacterium | reverse complement strand
CGCCTTGCTGAGGGCCGCATCGGCCTGCTTGCCGGCCAGGCCTTTGTTGCGCAGGTCTATGAGCATCAGATGATTGTCTGTCCCGCCTGAAACGAGGTCGTAGCCGCGTGAAACGAAGGCTGCCGCCATCGCTTGCGCGTTGCGCATCACTTGCTCACAGTAGCTTTTGTACTCCGGGGTCAAGGCCTCGCCAAAGGCCACCGCCTTGGCTGCGATTACATGCTCGAGTGGGCCACCTTGCATGCCTGGGAAAACCCCACTGTCAAGTACGGATGACATCATGCGCACCGCCCCCTTGGGCGTGGTCAGGCCCCACGGATTTTCAAAGTTCTGCCCCATCATGATCACGCCCCCGCGCGGTCCGCGTAGCGTTTTATGGGTGGTGCTTGTTACGATATGACAATGCGGCATCGGGTCGTTCAACAAGCCCGCTGAAATCAGGCCGGCCGGATGAGAGATGTCCCCGAGAAGCAAGGCGCCAACCTCATCGGCGATGGCCCTAAATCCGGCATAATCCCAATCCCGCGAATACGCAGAAGCTCCACAAATGATCATCTTCGGACGCTCAGCTCGGGCTTGGGAGGCAACCATTTCCATGTCGACCACCCCTGTGTCGCGGCCAACGCCATAAAACGTGGGGCGGTACAATTTTCCGCTGTAATTCACCGTGGAACCATGCGTCAAATGCCCCCCGTGCGAAAGATCGAAACCGAGAATCGTGTCTCCCGCCTTCAGGCAAGCGAGCATCACAGCTGCATTTGCGTTGGCCCCAGAGTGGGGCTGGACATTTGCCCAAGTCGCGCCAAACAGCTCTTTCAAACGATCGATGGCGAGCTGTTCTACTTGATCAACAACTGCACAACCGCCGTAGTAACGCTTGCCGGGAAGGCCCTCGGCGTACTTATTTGTCAAAATCGAACCCTGCGCCTCCATCACCTGCCCGCTGGCGTAGTTCTCGGATGCAATCAATTCAATGCCTTCAACTTGGCGGATTTGCTCTAGTTCTATGAGAGCGGAAATGGCGGTGTCGCGCATGGCAAAATCTAATTGGCACAAAGGTAAGTGCCCGATGGTGTGAGTGAGCAGTTTATGAACGAATTTCGCGCCGCATTTTTAGGCCCTATCCAATGAGTGGAATCCGCAATATCGCCATCATCGCACACGTCGACCACGGCAAAACAACCCTTGTTGACAAGATTATCCACGCTTGCAAGGTCGTCGACCCCCGAAAGGAAACGGGCGAACTGATCTTGGACAGCAACGATCTCGAGCGCGAGCGGGGCATCACGATTGTGTCGAAGAACGTTTCCTCCATGTGGAATGACGTGAAGATCAACATCATCGACACCCCGGGTCACGCTGACTTTGGCGGCGAAGTGGAGCGCGTGCTGAAGATGGCTGACGCGGTGCTTTTGCTCGTCGACGCCTTTGAAGGGCCGATGCCGCAGACGCGTTTCGTGCTCGGAAAAGCATTGGCCCTCGGCCTGACCCCTATTGTGGTGGTCAACAAGGTCGACAAGGAGAACTGCACGCCGGACATCGCCCACGAAAAGGTCTTCGATCTGATGTTCAACCTCGATGCGACGGAGGGCCAGCTCGACTTTTCTACGGTTTACGGATCGGCAAAGCATGGCTGGATGAGCGCGGATTGGGAAAAGCCAACCACGGACATGAACTACCTCATGGACACGATCCTGCGCGTGGTCCCGCCGGCCCCTTGCCATGAAGGAACGCCACAGTTGCAAATCACGTCGTTGGATTACTCCAAGTACACGGGCCGGATTGCCATCGGTCGTTTGTGGCGTGGAGACCTGAAGGCCAATCAAGATTATGCCCTCTGCACCGCCGATGGCGTGCGGAAAATTCGCGCAAAGGAGTTGTACGTCTTCACTGGACTTGGCAAGGAAAAGGTCGACTCTGTGAAGGCCGGCGACTTGTGCGCCATCAGTGGCATCACGAATTTCGAAATAGGCGACACCGTGGCCGACCTCGAAAACCCCGAAGCCTTCCCACGGATCGCAGTCGACGAGCCCACGATGAGCCTGCTCTTTACGATCAACACATCACCCTTTTTGGGACGCGACGGCGATTACTTGACCAGCCGCCACATCCGTGAGCGCCTGGACACAGAGCTCCAGAAGAACTTGGCATTGCGTGTAAAACCAACGGACTCCGAGGACAAGTGGATCGTTTACGGACGCGGCATCTTGCACTTATCTGTCTTGATTGAGACGATGCGCCGCGAGGGCTACGAACTCCAAGTGGGCAAACCCCAAGTGCTGTTCAAGGAAATCGATGGCGTCAAGCACGAGCCTTACGAGCATCTTGTTATCGATGTGCCCGAAGCATTCGCCGGCAAGGCAACTGAACTTGCAATGATGCGCAAAGGCCAACTCTTGGTCATGGAACCCAAGGGCGACCTGCAGCACATGGAGTACCGCATCCCGTCACGTGGACTGATCGGTCTGCGGAATTTGGTGCTGACCGCCACTTCTGGCGAAGCCGTGATGACGCACCGTTTCGACTGCTACGAAAAGTACGCCGGCGATATGACCACGCGAGCCCTCGGCTCGATGGTCAGCATGGACACGGGCTCAGCCCGTGCCTTTGAAATTGATCGCCTCCAAGATCGCGGGGTCTTCCACATCGATCCGGGCCAGGAAATTTACCGTGGCCAAGTCGTCGGCGAATGCGCCCGCCACCGCGATGTCGATTTGAACCTCACGCGAGGGAAGAAGCACTCCAACATGCGCGCTTCGGGATCAGACAAGAGCATGCACATTGCGCCGGCCAAAAAGATGTCACTCGAGGAGTATATGGAGTGGGTCGGAGACGACGAGTACATCGAGGTGACACCCAAAGCGATTCGCGCCCGAAAAATCGACTACCGCGGTCACTGATTTCTGAGACGTACCTTGCGCTCGGAAATTGAAGCCTTTCGAACATGAGCAAGACGGAATATCAGCTACCCACCGTGCGATTTTCACGGGACACATCGGGATTTTCACGCGAGTTGCGCAAGCGCATTGACGCCTACTTCCAGGAGCACGGCGGCAACCACAACGCCAACGCTTTCATGGTCTTTAAAACCGTGTTCTACTTCACGCTCCTTTTCCTCCCCTGGTCTTTGATGGCGTTTGGGACCTTGGGAACGGGTTGGATGTTTTGGACGGCTTATCTGGTGATGGGATTCGGCCTTGCCGGAATTGGCATGAATGTCATGCACGATGCCAATCACAAAGCGTACAGCAAGAAAAAGTGGGTGAACACCGTCATCAGTCGTTCGATTGAATTCATCGGCGGAAACGCTGAAATGTGGCGGATTCAGCACAACGTGCTCCACCATTCCTTCACGAACATCGACGGACTTGACGAAGACATCAATCCAGGCCCGATCCTGCGCTTCTCCCCCCTAAAGCCGCTCTATAAAATCCACCGTTTTCAGTACGTTTACGCCTGGTTCTTCTATGGCCTCATGACACTGGTCTGGGCCATTCACAAGGATTTTGTGCAGTTGATCGACTACAAAAAGCGCGGCCTGCTGAAACGTTCCGGCGGAAAATTCGGCTGGCTGCTTGCCCTGATGATCGTAACAAAACTTGGGTTTTACGGCTACACAATGTTCCTTCCTATGGCCTATTCAGGCGCAGGAGTAGGCCAAGTAATTGGCGGCTGGCTTCTTATGCACTTTGTAGCAGGTGTGCTGCTGGGAATCATTTTCCAGCCCGCCCATGTGATGGAAGACCACGATTACTTTCCCGCTGAGAAAGGCGCCTTGATTGAAGCAGACCCGCTGACGCACCAGATCAATACGACTTCGAACTTCGGTAATAAATCTAAGCTGCTGACTTTCTTTGCAGGCGGCTTGAACTTCCAAATCGAACACCATCTGTTCCCATATGTTTGTCATGTTCACTACCCCAAGCTCTCGCCCATCGTCAGAAAAACGGCAGATGAGTTTGGCGTAGAATATAGAAATGACGCCTCTTATTGGCAAGCACTTTGCCTGCACGGAAGTCAGCTCAAGAAGCTGGGCCGCGCATGAAGCGTAGAGGTTTTCTACGGGCTGGGGGACTTCTAGGACTGGGCGCTATGCTGCCCGGACGCTCGGCAGGTCAGACATCGGGATCCAACGTTGATTGGGCTGATCATATTCAGAAAATCGGTGTCGATGGCAGCGCGTTCGACTTGAAAGCTGCGCCCATTGAAAAGGTCCGCATCGCCATCGTAG
>CALACF010000206.1 GCA_937890245.1 uncultured Flavobacteriales bacterium | reverse complement strand
GCGACATGACTGAAGATCCGTAACCCGTCATCGGACGGTTGGCACCTTTGCTCTGCACGTAGTTCACCGCGGCTGACGCTTTGAGGTCCTCCGAAATCTGTTGAGATCCTGAGAACGAAAGCGTGTTGCGGTCTAACGAAGAGTTTTCGTAAACGCCTGTCTGATCGTGGTTCGTGTATGACATGCGGAAAGCCCCGTCCTCATTCGATCCTGTCACAGAAACGTTGTTCGTGACAGTCACACCAGTTTGGAAATAGTCCTCTCTACGTCACTGTCACTTGCAGACCAAGGACGAACCTCGCCATAGTTGGCGCTGCCTTCGTCCCAGCTATCCCAATGGCGAACCATGGTTCCGTCAAGCTTGGGGCCCCAAGATCCATCGTAGCCATAGTCGGGAATAAACTCCCCATCAATGGTGTCAACCCAAGCCGTTCCAGCGCCGCCACCGTAGGCGTTCTGGTAATTTGGAAGGACATAGACATTGTTATATGCAACACCGCTGCTCACCGAGATGCCGAGGCCGCTCTTGCCAGATGCGCGGTGGCCTTCGCCCGTCTTTGTCGTGATCACAATGGCGCCGTTGGATGCGCGTGAGCCGTACAAGGCAGCAGCTGCTGGGCCTTTCAAGACCGAAACCGAGGCAATGTCGTCTGGGTTGATGTCCGAAATGGCGTTGCCATAATCGTATCCACCAGTTGAGCGTTGCGTGCCGTAACCAGAGTAGTCCGAATTATCCATCGGGACCCCGTCTACAACAAAGAGCGGTTGGTTGTCGCCTGTAATCGAGCTCGCTCCACGAAGAAGGACCTTCGAAGATGAACCGATCGAAGTACCAGAGGTCACCTGCACGCCTGCAATCTTACCAGAGAGCGAGCGAACGATGTTCTCAGAGCGGGCCCTTGTGAAGTCGTCGTTGCCGAGCTCTTGAACTGAGTAGCCCAGAGACTTCTTCTCGCGAGAAACCCCAAGGGCGGTGATCACGACTTCGTCGAGAGCGACACCGCTCTTGAGCGAAACATTGTTCGGGCCGTCACCTGCCTCACGGCGAACCGTGTTGTATCCGACGAAGCTGTATACAAGCACATCGCCTGAAGAGGCATTGAGGCTGTATTTACCATCCATGTCGGTCATTACGCCAACGTTGGTGCCGTCGACAAGTACTGCCACGCCGGGCAGGCCACTGCCATCACTGGCGTCTGAAACTGTGCCGGATACGCTCTGCGCCCAAAGCGCTGAGGTTCCAAATGCGATCATTGTCGCAAGCAGCATTAGCTTGGTTCTCATGGTATATAAGGTTTTTGGTTCGTTGGCGGGTTTTGCCAATTCTGATGAATCGGGGCAATATTGTAAATAATTAAGAAGAATTGGCTTGTATTATGTGCTGGGTTGTTGCTCGCCGGGTGTGTATAACTTCGGAAAACCCAAGGGCAACCTTAGTGGGCTGTCGGCCACGTAATCGTGAAGGTCGCACCCCCGCCTGGGCTTTCATGCCAATCTAGCACAGCGCCATGGTCCTCTGCAATTGCTCGACAAATTGCCAAGCCCAGCCCTGACCCCGAACCCCTCGTGGTAAATTGCGGCTCAAAAATACGGCCTACCAGATCAGATGGAACCCCAGGACCGTTATCGACAACGGCAATTTCCAGGCTATCATTGTGTTCCGAAGCGCGCAGCTCCACAGTGCCGCTGCCCAATCCGATCGCCTGCTGTGCATTCAAAACGAGGTTGCCAAACAAACGGACGAGCTGCTCGCGGTCGCCCATTACTGTGGCGTTCGTTGAAGGTGGAGCGACTGGCCCTGTGCCCTCCCTCGCATGCAGCGAGCATACATCGGAGAGTACATCCTCGACCCGCAACCGAACATGGGCTGTGCTCGCCAAACGGGCCAAGGAACCAAAACCTGTTGCCATACGGCTGAGCGAGTCGATTTGGGCGTGAAGCATCGCAGCCAGCTTCTCGAAGCGCTCGTTCAAGTCGTCTGCCTCGTCGCCGATGGCACGTTCGAGCTGCTGGATGCCAAGCTTCATGGGAGTAAGTGGGTTCTTTATTTCATGGGCAACCTGCATGGCCATCTGCCGCCAAGCCCCTTCTCGCTCTGAGTGTGCCAGTGCTTCGGCTGATTCTCGGACATTGTCCACCATGCGATTGTATTGGCGCACAAGGCGCGACACCTCGTCCAACCCATCGAATTCAATAGATTCCACCTTGCCTGTTCCGCCGCGATTCTCCATGGCCTCGCCAATTTTCGCGAGTGGACGAACGATTGAGCGCGATAAAGCCCAGGCCATCAAAGAGGCCGCAAGCAAAATCACGAAATACACCAGGCCCATGCGCCCCATGAAATCACGGCGGCCCAGCTCGTCGAGCTTACGGGGTTCATAGCGCGCGGCAACAAGCGCAACCGGACGACCGGCATCGTTGAGCTGATACCAATACGCCATGTTTGATCCGTCGCCCAGGGAAACGACGTGGCGCGCTTTTCCATTGGCAAGCGCTATGGTCACCTCAGGATCTACCTGAATAGCAAAACCCTCGTTTTCCGGAGAACTAACTGTGGATGAAACGAATAGACCTCCCGCCAACCGGTACACGGCAAATGGCTGGTTGTGTACCGCTGAAATTTCGACCACCCGTGTGGCAAAGTCTGCCGGCATGATCGACCAGCTCAGGGCATGCGCTTCGAGCGTGTCCCCTACACCTGCATGCAGAGCAAAACCAAGACTTCGCGCCATCGCAGCCTCCTTTCGCAACAAACGCTTCGCGTTGTAGGTACTGTCGAGATCAGAAAAGTTTTTTAGCGTTGTGGTGGCCGTCAGCAAGAAGCCGAGCGCGCTCACAGCTAGCATGGCCCAAAAAATGCGCCGTCTCAATGGGACCCGTGTGGCGGGTCTTCTCATCAGCCTTCGAGCGCTTCCGCTCCACCTACAATCTCAAGGATTTCTCCAGTGATCGCAGCTTGACGGGCCTTGTTGTACATGAGCTTCAGCTCCTTCAGCATTTCCGACGCATTGTCTGTAGCTGTGTGCATGGCAGTCATCCGCGCACCATGCTCAGAGGCGTGGCTGTCGAGAAGTGCTTTGTACAACTGTGTCTTGAGCGTGTTCGGAATCACATTCAGCGCGATTTCCTCTTGCGATGGTTCGAAAAGATAGTCTGTTGATTTGGGCGCGTCACCCGCTGGAACTTCAGAAGCGGGGATTGGCAAGAAGGGCTCTACCTCAAGCGACTGTGTTGCCGCATTGAGAAAGCGGTTGTAAATCAGTTCGATGTGCGTGTACGATCCGTCTATAAAAGCAGACATGATCTGATCAGCCACTGCAGATGCGGACGCAAAATTGAGGTCGTCAAAGATTTCAAAAGGCGTATCCCCAAGGTTGAGCGTAACATGACGATCGGTCTTGCTAAACACGTCAGCCGACTTCTTTCCCAAGCTCAACACGGATACTTCTGAAGCCTCGAGCTCAGCAATGCGAAGATTCGCCGCCTTGATTACGTTGTTGTTGAACGGACCACAAAGGCCACGATTCGATGTGATTGCAACGAGCAGCACCTTGGCCTTGCCTTGGTCCAAGGCATAGGGGTTCTGTGTTGCGTCGAGCGATCCGCTTACGTTTGAAAGTATCTCCTGGAGCTTAGAAGCGTAGGGGCGCATGCGTGTGACAGCCTCCTGCGCACGGCGAAGCTTTGAAGCTGATACCAGCTTCATGGCCTGCGTGATTTGACGCGTGCTGCCGACCGATGCGATCCGACTTCTTACTTCCTTGAGGTTTCCAGACATGGCTTCTTACGCTGTTGCGAATTGGGCGCTGACCTCCTTGGCTGCGGTGGCCAATACAGCCTGCGCCTCCTTCGTGTACTTTCCGGTTGCGAGCTCAGCGAGTGTGTCGCTGTGGCCTGCGCGCAAGTAGTCAAGGTAAGCTGCTTCAAAAGCACCCACCTTGTTCACCGGCACATTCATCATCAGACCATTGGTTCCGGCGTAGATGATGGCCACTTGCTCCTGGACCGGCATTGGGGCGTTCAAGCCTTGCTTGAGAATCTCCACGTTGCGCATTCCCTTGCCGAGAATAGCTTTCGTTGCGTTGTCCAAATCCGAACCAAACTTCGAGAATGCCTCGAGCTCACGGTATTGGGCTTGGTCGAGCTTCAATGTGCCTGACACCTTCTTCATCGACTTGATCTGCGCTGAACCACCCACGCGGCTCACTGAGATACCAACGTTGATGGCTGGACGCACACCTGAAAGGAACAGGTCTGACTCCAAGAAGATCTGGCCGTCCGTGATGGAAATCACGTTCGTAGGGATGTAGGCTGATACGTCTCCGCCTTGCGTCTCGATAATCGGAAGGGCCGTTAACGAACCTCCGCCCTTGACAATCCCCTTGAGGCTGTCAGGCAAGTCGTTCATCTCTGATGCCAATTTATCCACGTTGATCACCTTGCAAGCACGCTCCAATAGGCGGCTGTGCAGGTAGAACACGTCTCCAGGATAGGCTTCACGACCCGGCGGACGACGAAGCAACAAAGACACCTCGCGGTAGGCCACGGCCTGCTTTGAGAGGTCGTCATATACCACGAGCGCAGGCTTTCCGCTGTCGCGGAAGAACTCGCCAATAGCCGCTCCGGTGAAGGGGGCGTAGAACTGAAGTGGTGCTGGATCAGCAGCGGTGGCAGCAACGACCACTGTATAGGCCATCGCACCAGCAGCTTCAAGCATCTGAACAACGCCTTTCACTGTTGAACCCTTCTGGCCAATGGCAACGTAGATACAGAACACAGGCTCGCCGCGATCGTAAAATTCTTTTTGGTTGATGATCGTGTCGATCGCCACAGAGCTTTTGCCTGTTTGACGGTCGCCGATGATCAACTCGCGTTGACCACGTCCGATGGGGATCATCGAGTCAATGGCCTTGATGCCGGTTTGAAGCGGCTCGCTCACGGGCTGGCGGTAAATCACACCAGGCGCTTTGCGTTCGATCGGCATCTCGTAGAGTTCGCCTTCGATATGGCCCTTGCCGTCAATCGGCTCGCCGAGCGTGTTGACCACGCGACCCAACATGCCGTTTCCGACTTTCACCGAAGCAATCTGGCCCAGGCGCTTCACGATAGAACCCTCCTTCAGGTCGCCTGACGGGGCGAGCAATACAGCGCCCACATTGTCCTGCTCCAGGTTGAGTGCGATACCACGCACTCCGTTTTCGAATTCAATCAACTCACCGGCCTGCACATTAGACAGTCCGTATATGCGAGCAATTCCGTCGCCCACCTGGAGCACGGAGCCCACTTCCTGAAGATCGGCTGCGGTCTTGGTTCCGGCAAGTTGTTCGCGAAGAACTGCGGAGACCTCTGCGGGTTTAATCTTTGACATAGTGTATAGACGTCTTGAACTCTAAGCCAATTAGTAGCCGGGTTCGTAAGGGTGGTTCGTAAAATCGCGATGCATCGTCTGAAGTGACGAGCGAAGCGTGGTGTCGACCATTTTGTCCCCAACCAGCAGCTTAAAGCCACCAATTTGGGTTGGGTCAACGCGCTCAGTCAGCTCCACCCCGCCGGAGTGAATTTGACCAATGAGCTTCATGATTTCCTCCTTTCGGGCTCCATCAAGTGGTACGGCTGTGGTCACCTCTGCTGTAACGATCCCGCGCAAATCGCGCACGGCATCAATAACAGCATCGGCTGCGTCCAAGACCAGGGCACCGCGGCCCTTGCTTGTCAATTGGATCAAGAAGTCCTGAGACAACTTGTGGATGTCAGTAAACAGCGCTTTCAGCACGGCTTCCTTTCGGCCACCGCGGATCACGGCGCTTCCCAAAACGGCCTCCAACTCGTTGTGCGAGCGGATTGTTTCGGCAATGTCACGCATATCTGCGTCCACGGCGTCTACAGCGTTTTCCTTGGTAGCCAAGCCCAGCAGGGATTTGGCATAGCGGCGTGATACAGCGGTTATTGGCATATCAGTTCAGTTTCGAATCTGAAATCATGCGAGAGACAAGCTCTTGCTGTGATTTGTCCTGCGCAAGCTGCGAGCGAACCAATTGCTCAGCGATTTCCAAGCTAAGCTTGGCAACCTCTGACTTCAATTCTACAACAGCAGCGGAACGCTCGTGAGAGATGGCTAGGCGAGCGGCCTCGACCATGCGGTCGGCTTGCTCAACGCCCTTGCCCTTTGCTTCAGCTACCATCCGGTCAGCCATATCGCGGCCTTCTTTCAACATAACATCCCTCTTTTCACGGGCTTCCACCAAAAGACGGTCGTTGTCAGCTTTAAGACCTTCGAGTTGTTCCCGAGCGGTCTTGGCAGCGTTCAATGCTCCGTCAATTTCTTGCTCACGGTCTTTCAGTCCTTGCAAAATCGGTCCCCATGCCATGCGTTTGAGCAGGAAGAGAACGATTAAGAAAGAAATCGATGACCAGATAACAGTCCCGAAAGCGGGATTCAGCAGCGC
>CALACF010000205.1 GCA_937890245.1 uncultured Flavobacteriales bacterium | reverse complement strand
GGAGCAGCTGTCGTCTCGTAAAGGTCGATGCCCATTTCGTCAGCTATCAGCTGCGGAGCCATGTCATCATCGGGCCGCGGTCGGTTGTAAATCCAATCGACAATCAAGCGGTCGTCCACACCCGTTCCATATACCGTGTTCGGCCCATAGTCGCGGATCCACACCGTGTTGAGGTCCGTTTCCATGATAGATATATTTTCCATGGCAGCCGCTGAAAGGGCTGGCCCACCCGCATTGCTAGTGGTCAAGTAGTCCTCGACCCAGGCCGGATCCTCCGTCAAAACAAAGACCTGGCATTCGAGCACAGCCGCCGAAACGATTTGCTTCTCAATCTCGCTGTAGCCTTCCCATCCTACGGTGAGCACCTCTACTTCTTCCCATTCGGCCATGTTGCGCAAGCCGTCAAACGCGGGTGGCGTGGTGAATCCGCGATCGCTCGAACTGAATTGGGATCCAAAATCATAATGCTCGGCTTGTGATCGTTCGAAATCACGTACGTCATGCGGCAATGGATTCGAAAACGGATCGGACGACTGCGCGGGATCTAAGCCCTGTTGAGCATGCACCATGGATGACAATCCCCAAATGGCTGCCGTGATCATAACGATACGGAGCATGACGCGGGGCGCCATAGATGTAAGGGGCAAGACGGGCATTTTAGTTGTGGTTGGGTTGTGAATTTGCGCACCTGAAGGTAGCACTCTGAACGGTAACCGAACAAAGGGTGAAAAGGTGGCTTCGCTCAGTTCAAGCGGAACTGAACCGGTAGCGTCATCGTTGTCGAAATGGGATTGCCACCACGAGTCGCAGGCGCAAAGTCGGGCAATGCCATGGCAGCTTCCACCGCGGCGCTGTCAAGCAAGGGATGGACTCCGTGCAAAACAAATGCGTCGGTCACGGCTCCGGACTCGGAGATCGTAAACTGAACATGCACGCTGCCGGTGAGGTTTAAGTCGCGCGCCGCCTCAGGATACTCGACGTGGCCACCGATAAAATCGAGGATGGCATTTGTGCCGCCGGGGAATTCCGCGCTGATCACCTCGTTGTTGGAGGGGGCTTCGGCAGGGGCAGGGGCTTCGGGCGATGTGCCGCAGGAGGACAAGGCCAATACAGCCAGGCCCATCAAAATGAATACGTTTTTCATGGTCGAATCAATAGGGTTCAAAAGAATGCTTTTTGGTAAAGCGTGCACTCCGGTCTTCAAGAATGATGCCAACAAAGGAATGCTCATGCCAGCTTACCGAGCAAACCTAGCACCGCCTCCGCATCGATGTCATGGCCGCCCTCGAAGGTGTGCCGTTCGCACGAGATACCGCTAGACTTCACCTGCTCAGTGGCTGCCGAGGTTATATAGGGGTCGTCGTTCCCGATCAGCATATCAACCACAGGCCAGCCGTTCTCAGGTTCAGCTCCCGGCGGAAGATCGCTCGGGAAGACCCCTGAATGGGCGATAATTCGGTCGAAACTGAACTGGCCCAACGCAGCCCAACGCAGCGCCGCGGGCACGCCTTGAGAAAATCCTAGCAGAGCCACCGGCTTTTCCTTCTCAGCATCCTTTTTCAGATTTCCGGAAAACACATCCCGGTAGACCCCGTCCAGCATGGCGACCAAATCATCGATGTCGTTGATGCGGTCCTCCCGCGTCATCCATGATGCGCCGACCCGTCCCGAGCTGCCCTTCAAATAAAAGCGATGCCCACCCTCGGGCACCACCACTGTCCATCCGGCTTCTGCAATTGCGGTGAATTTCCGAATAAAGTAGGGCGCGAGTTGGCCGTATCCGTGCAGGGCAAAAAGCACGCCTTTCCCCTCGTCAGGCGCGGGTCCCAGCATGCTGTACCTCGCCGTTTTGGTCACCTGAACGCGACAAACCCGAACGCTATCCATCACCAGTCCAAAGTCAATTCGCCCGCGCCATAGGCTGGGCACCAAAGCGAGTCGATCCAAATCGAGTCCACCCCCTGGGCCGGCATTTCGGTCCGTACCCAATACGTCATCCACCGATTCCCGTGCATGGCGCACGCCAGCATCGTGTCGACCTCCGGGCCTGCCCAGCTCCGCATTTCTGTCGGACAACAGACACAATCTAACTCCGCAGCGAAGTCCTCCCCAAATCGAAACTGGATGACATCCCCTTGATTGGCCTCAGAAACATGATGCAGCCGCACGGCCACAGAGCAAATCGCAGCCGCCCTCAGCGCAGGCCTGAACACCTCGTCCGGCCGCAAGTCATTGGGCGAATACGCAATGCTCAGCGGGAAATGCCCCTCGCTCACGGCCTGCAGCTGGTAAGACAGGGCCTGCCTCCTGGCAAACCCGAATGCGAACGCACCTTCGTCTACGGTCCAGTCCTCCGCCACAACTTCAGCCGCTCCCTGCAACATCCCACCTTCGATGATTTGTTCGGACCATTCCACATGCGCGCCCACAATCCCCCCACCATCGTGCAGGGCCCGCAAAGAGCCTTCTACTTCATAGCTGATGTCGCTCGTACGGTCGCAGCCCGCCATCAAAAGCAGGGCCAGCACCGGCAGCACGTCACGCAAGAACTTTGAGCTTTGCATATTGTAGCAATAATTGTTTTTGACCCGACGTTGGAAAGAACACCGTGGCCTTTAAATGCGGCGCATCACCCTCGATTTTTAG
>CALACF010000204.1 GCA_937890245.1 uncultured Flavobacteriales bacterium | reverse complement strand
GAAATGGACCTGGTCATCGATTTGCTGCCCGTGGACGATTTGACCATGAGCGAATTCGTTTCCGAGCTGAGTGCCGGAGATGTATTTCAGCTGCCGGAAATCAATTGGGATTACGATAGTTACAGCCTGCGTAAGAGTTCGATGCCCACACTCGATATCGTGGCGGAATTCCTGGCGAACAACCCGAACATCGTCGTGGAGCTGCAGTCGCATTGCGACAGTCGCGGCCAAAATGCTTACAACCAAAGACTCTCGGATCGTCGCGCCCGAAGTGCAGCGCGCTACCTCACGGACCGCGGCGTCTCCAGCGACCAGGTCGTGCCCATCGGAAAAGGCGAGTCGCAGTTGAAAAACGAGTGTGCCAACCGCGTGCCTTGCTCTGAGGCAAAACACGAGCAGAACCGACGAACAGAATTCGTCATTGTAAACGTCGAGTAAGGCCCGACCTTCTAAGTCCTCAGGCCTGCTTGAACGTAAAGCCCGGGTAAAACGCCGAGTCTCCCAGCTCCTCTTCAATGCGGAGCAACTGGTTGTACTTGGCGATCCTGTCTGAGCGCGAAGCCGATCCTGTCTTGATCTGTCCGGTCGACAAGGCCACCGCCAAATCGGCAATCGTCGTGTCCTCCGTCTCACCACTGCGGTGGCTCATAACGGCCGTATATCCACAGCGCGTAGCCAAATCAACCGCCTCAATCGTCTCGGTCAACGTCCCAATCTGGTTCACTTTAACCAAGATTGAATTGGCAACGCCCTCCTCGATCCCGCGGCTCAATCGGTCCACGTTTGTCACGAACAAGTCATCACCGACCAGCTGAATGCTCTCACCCAAGGCGTCGGTCATTTTCTTCCAAGTCTCCCAATCATCCTCGGCACATCCGTCCTCGATTGAGACAATCGGGTACTTCTCCACGAGCCCCTTCCAATAGGCCACCCAAGCATCGCCGTCAAGCTCTTCGCCCGTTCCTGACAATACGTACAGCGCGCGTTCAGCGTCGTAAAACTCCGAGGATGCGGCATCAATCGCCAGCAAAATATCCTCGCGCGGCTTGTAGCCCGCCTTTTCAATGGCCTCCAAAATCACGTCCAGGGCCTCCTCGTTTGACTTTAGGTTCGGCGCAAAGCCGCCCTCGTCGCCTACGTTGGTAGAAAGTCCGCGCTCTTTCAGAACTACCTTCAAGTGGTGAAAGACTTCCGTCCCCATGCGCAGTGCATCGGCAAAAGTGTCCGCTCCAATGGGCATCACCATGAATTCTTGGATGTCGATTGCGTTGTCCGCGTGCGAACCTCCGTTGATGATGTTCATCATTGGAACCGGCAAGACGTTGGCATTCACCCCGCCGATGTAGCGGTACAGAGGCAATCCAACGGAAGCTGCACCAGCTTTTGCCACGGCCAAGGAGACACCAAGCATCGCATTGGCCCCCAGGTTTGACTTGTTGTCCGTGCCGTCGAGGTCGATCAGCGTGTGGTCAATGTTCACCTGGTCGCGCACATCCATGCCCAGCAAAGCCGGAGCAATCACTTCGTTCACGTTCTCTACAGCCTGCAAAACGCCCTTTCCCAGGTAGCGATCGCGGTCTCCGTCCCTAAGCTCGACAGCTTCG
>CALACF010000203.1 GCA_937890245.1 uncultured Flavobacteriales bacterium | reverse complement strand
CTTGGGCCCCATGCCGAAACCATTGTGCCGCATTATCTGGCCACAGCCGGCGGCGTGGTGCGCATAAGCGACGGCGTAGAGCTGAAGCCCTCGGTGCTCCTGAAGATGGTGGCCAATACGCCCGCTCAACTCGACGTGAACCTCCACGCGCTCTTTCAGCAGAAAATCTGGCTCGGCGTAGGCTTGCGGACCGGTGATGCCATCGTCTCTATGCTCGAATACCAGCTCACGCCTGAGCTGCGCATCGGCTATGCACATGACTTTACACTGTCTGATATTGGTACATATTCAAACGGTTCCAACGAACTGTTAATCGGCTTTGACTTCGGTCAAGGGGCCTTGGCCAAACGTTCACCCCGCTACTTCTAAACGTCCGACCGATGAATTTCCTCCCCTATTCTCTCCGGACGGCGCTATTTACCATGGCTGGTGCTGTGCTCATATCCAGCTGCGCAACCCTCCACATGGACGAGGGCACGGTCGCTTACGAGCAGCTGCGCTACCAAGATGCGATCCACCACTTGGGCAAAGCCGTTCAGGGGAACGCCACGCCTGAAGCTTACCGCATGCTCGCCGCCGCTTACGCAAAGGTCAACGCGACCGACGAAGCGGCTATGGCTTACGGCCTGTTGTGCGCTGGCCCTCACGCCGAAGACGACGACCGCATTGCCTATGCCCGCATCCTGATGTCACAGGGAAAATACGACCGGGCCTCAGAAATCCTCGAAGCCGTGTCAGCCAGGAATCCGGCCGACATGATGGCGCGGTCGCTACAAATCAGCGCAATGGGCGCCGAAGACGTCCGACGTGACAGCACGGCCTACGAGCTCACCGCCATGGAAACCCCTGGCGTACTGGCTGCCTTCTCGCCCTGCGTTTATGGCGACCAACTGATCTTCACTGGGTCGATTGAAAAGATGGGCGCCCGCGACCCGTACACCGACCTGAGCTATACTGACTTGTACAGCATGCCTATCTCGGGAGGCAAGCCAATACCACTCGAAGGGGCCAACGGCCCTTATCACGACGGCGTCGCGACCGTTTCGCCCGACGGTAAGATGCTCGCATACACCCGTAGCTCACACAAAGAAGAAAAGGCACGCCGACTCACAAGCGAGGGCGACGTCAACAATACCACCATCTACTACGCCCGGCGCAACGCGCAAGACACGGGTTGGGAAAAGCCAATAGAGATTGGCCTAACCGATGGGAAATTCATGTTTGCGCATCCCGCATTTTCGGCGGATGGCGAGCGGCTCTATTTCTCGTCGAACTACCCCGGTGGCAGTGGCGGAATGGATATTTGGTACATAAAACGCAACGGAAACACCTGGCAATTTCCGCCCGTCAACCTTGGGCCTGTTGTGAATTCACCTGGAAATGAGGTCTTTCCCCAACCTCAAGGAACCGACACCCTGTACTATGCATCGGATGCCCACTTTACGCTGGGCGGTCTCGACGTGGTCTACGCCATCAAGGGTGATTCAACTTGGAGCGCCCCCCACCACCTTGGATACCCTCTCAACTCGCGGAGCGACGACTTCGGCATCGTATTCGCCAAGGGCAACCGCAGTGGCTGGGTAAGCTCAGACCGCGGCGGCTACGACCAGATCTTTGCCTTCACCATCAACCCTTCACCGCTGGACGTTCGCGGTCGCGTAGTCGAAGCCCATTCTAGGCAACCCATTCCCTACGCAAAGCTCCGCCTCATTGATGTGCAAGATGGCTCGGCGTTCAACATCACGGCAGACAAGAACGGGCATTTCGAAGCCCGTCTCCCCCACGCCCATAAATACGAAATCCAGGCCTCCATGGATCTGTTCTTCA
>CALACF010000202.1 GCA_937890245.1 uncultured Flavobacteriales bacterium | reverse complement strand
TCAGGGCTGCCGCCTCGAACGTACAATCCACTGGAACCTTCGCCCCCCGATTGGACGCCAGGCAATAGTTGCAAAGCCTTGAGCAAGTCGACCTCACCGCCGATGGCGGGCAGTTGTTTGATTTGCTCGATGGGTATTTCGATTTGCGACATCTGAACGCGGTCTTCGATGCGGTTGAAGGCCTCCCCGGTGACGACGGCCTCACCGATAATGGTTCCGGCCACGAGTTCCACGTCCATTTTCAGATTGGTATTGAAATCAACAGAAAACCGCTGGGGGGCATAGCCGATGTAGCTCACCGCGATCTCGTGTTCCCCGGCGGGCAGGGTCAGGGAGTAAAAGCCGTACATGTTGGCGGCCGCACCCGCGCTGGCGTCCGTGCACCAAACCGTGGCGCCCAGGAGCTGCTCACCGCTCGACGCATCCTGGACGTGGCCGCTGAGTGTGAAGTTTTGGGCCTGGACTTCGCACGAGAAAAGTGCTAGCAGCACGAGGCTTAAGGATGCAATTCGGAATTTCATTAATGGGGGTATTGCTCGCCGATAAGGGAACGAAGACGCTCTTCTACCAGCGCTTCACCTTTGCAAGTTAGGTGGTGATAGTCAGTGAAGGTTGTGTGGTCCAGGTTTTCGTGTCCGAGCTGTAAGAAAGTGGCGTTGCCGTGGCGATCGATGGCCGCCTGAATGAAGTCGTTGTAGTCGGCCAGGGCCTCCGCGTTGACCAGCTCGTAATAGCAGGGGTGGATGGGGTTTTCCACGAGCACCAACCGCCAACCTTGGACGGAAACGAGGTCCACCAGATTGTTGAATGCACGCCTTGAAATGTGGGCGTCGCCAAACCAATTGCTGAATCGCACGATGTCGCCCTGGCCGTAGCTGAAGTCCTCCGCCACCGATTCCTCCTTACAGGCCACGTCAGTCCAAGCATAGGTGGGTTTTAATTGCAGGGTGTGTAAGGCCAATTTCGCTCGATATGGCCAAGGGATGTCCTGCCGGAACAAATCCGCCCATGACATGATGCCAGCCATCCGCCCCATCGCCATCGCAGTCCATTGGTCATCCTCAAGTGTGCCGCTCATGCGGTTCTCTTCGAGCGGAACGAATTTATGAGGCCAAATCGTGACCACGATGGTTTCAACTTTTGAGTCGCCATCCCTTGTCTGGACAAAGGTCTCAAGCATTTTGAGTGTGCTGAACAGGTCTTGTGCGGGGCCGCTGAATCGGGGCGATCCAGGCCACGGAATGTCATCCGCATGGCTGTCACCGAAGAGCACGGCCCGTTCCTGATGGGCTTTGACAAAATAATGCAGCGATTTCTGCCTGTAATGCGTGTGCAAAACCAGCCCAATCAAGAGCGCAATCCCCAAGATGCCGATGCTTCGCTTCAAAATATCCATCTCAGCGATTCAAAAAGCGAAGTAAATAAACGTGCTCGCTTCGTTGCGAAGGGAGAACATCAATGTGACGATCACGAGCACGGCTTCCACCCACGGTCCGCGAAAGAGCCGGCGCCACATCCAGCGGATGCCGTAGCGAAATTGGCACCACTCCAGAACGAAGAATGCCA
>CALACF010000201.1 GCA_937890245.1 uncultured Flavobacteriales bacterium | reverse complement strand
CCAAACTGGCAACCCCAATTCCATCACGGATGCAGGTGTCGGCGCAATGTGCGCCCGAACCGCCGTGCTTGGTGCTGTGATGAATGTCCGGGTGAACGCCCCGGATTTGGAGGACCGCTCCACCGCCGATCAGATGTTGGCGCGATGCGCCGAACTTGAGGCCTCAGCCGAGAAAATCGAGCGCCAGGTCCGCGACCGGGTCGCCGAGGTACTCAAGGGCTGATTTGCGTTAACGCGGGCTGATTAGGGCTGAGCCGGATTTGTCTCGCTGTGGTAGAGCTTGTCGAGCTGGTTCGCAAGGCGTTCCACACGCCGGGCGTCCACGATGTAGATCTCGCCTTCGAACCATCGAATCTCGTGGGCCATGCCGCCAGATTTTCGGGCGCTGGCCTTGAAGTAACGCAGCCCTGCGTCCCACAAATGTCCCACGCCTTGGGGAAGCAAGTTGCCGGCGGCATATAATTCGAGGCCTTTCAGCTCGGAATCGCCGGCCCATTCCCTCAACTTTTCCAAGCCCTTGACGGCTGTGCTTTGCCCTGCTGAAGTTCCCACTGCGGCGATGTTGCGACTGGCCAGTTCGCGGATGACGCGGTCGGGATTTTTGGAACAGTCCAGCGCGCGCCCCACAGAAATACGGTGGGCTGGTACTTCCGCGAGCACAGCATCGAGCAGCTTGAAGTCAAAGTGGAGTTCGCTGTCGAGTCCGCCGACGGTCACCCGGCTCGCACCCTGTTCGATGCACCAAGCGGCATCTTCGATGATGACTTTTCGCTCGGCAGCAGAGTACACCAGATGGCCTTCTCGTGGCCGAATCACCACGTCCAGAGGCAGTTCCGTCGAGGCGATGGCCGCGCGAATTTGTCCCGGTGAGGGGGTGACGCCACCCGTGGTCCAACAGCCCGCCAACTCAAAACAGTCTGCCCCAGCACGCGCAGCGCGTTGAATATCGCTCAAGGAGCTGCAGACGATTTGAAGGGCGTACTTGATCACGGCGTAAAGTTGAGGCAAAAAAAGAGCCGGTACAATGACCAGCTCTCTTCAGGATAGAATCCTGTAATATTATGAAAAGCGACGCTTCTCCTTGATGCGGGCTGCCTTACCGGTCAGATCGCGGAGGTAGAAGATACGTGCACGACGCACCTTACCGCGCTTGAGGACTTTGATCTCCTCGAGGAAGGGGCTGCCCAATGGGAATACCCGCTCGACACCTACGCCGCTCGCCATCTTGCGAACCGTGAAGGTCTCCGTCGTACCCACGCCGCGGCGCTGGATAACGGTGCCTTGGAAAATCTGGATACGCTCTTTTGCGCCCTCCTTAATTTTGTAGCTGATGGCCACAGTGTCACCTGCGCCAAATTTAGGCCAATCCTTAAGGTCGACCAGTTGATGTTCAATTTTACGGAGGCGGTCCATGGCAGTAGGGGGTTTCAGATTGTGTCGTCAGAAACGGGGTGCAATATTACAACAATTTTTCACGCAATCACACGTCTTCACCGTCCTTATTCTTGCCCAAATCTTCTCCGAGTAAATCGGGCCGCAAACGCATCGTTCTCGACAGGGCTTGCTCATCTTTCCAGCATTCTATTTTCGCGTGATCGCCGCCCAAAAGTACTTCCGGAACCTTCAATCCATTCCACTCGGCTGGTCGTGTGTATACAGGTGGCGCAAGCAGTCCGTCTTGAAAACTATCAGAGAGTGCACTCGCTCCATCGCCAATTGCGCCAGGCACCAAACGAACGATTGCATCGGCCAACACAGCGGCCGCTAATTCTCCGCCGCTCAGTACGTAATCTCCGATAGAAATTTCGCGCGTGATCACCGTTTCGCGGATGCGCTGGTCAATGCCCTTGTAATGCCCACAGAGCATCAGAAGGTTGCCGGTCATGGACAACGCGTTCACCACAGACTGTTCTAGCCGGGCGCCGTCGGGCGTCAGGAAAATGACCTCGTCGTATTTCCGCTCAGCCTGTAGTTCGGCGATTGCGTCGACGATGGGCTGGATGGCCATGACCATCCCCGCCTCACCGCCATACGGCGTGTCGTCAATTTTCTTGTGCTTGTTCGTGCTCCACTTGCGGATGTCATGCACATGGACCTCAACGATCCCCGCCTTCTGGGCCCTTCCCACGATACTCGTAGAGAACGGACCATCGAGTAAAGCCGGGACAGCGCTGAGAATGTCGATGCGCATCAACGGCCGCCTTCGAGTACTTCGCGCTCTTCCTTCATCCAAGATTTCGAACCCAAGCCTGCATCAGTACCCCGTTGGACGAAGTCGATTTCGTCGATCAGGTTTTGCGCTCCGGCCATCTTGTCGATGATCCACATGACGTAGCGGATGTCCACAGAAATGGTGCGTTGCAAAGCGGGTTCAAAGGCGATATCTCCGCTCATGGCTTCCCAGTTTCCGTCGAATGCTAGGCCAATCAAGTCGCCGTCGCCGTTCATGACAGGGCTGCCAGAGTTTCCGCCTGTGATGTCGTTGTTCGAGATGAAGCACAACACGAGGTCGCCGTTTTCATCTGCGTAGCGTCCGTAATTCTGGTTGCGAATCAAGGTCTCGAGCGCTCCGTGGACGACGAACTCGGGGTCCGAGTTGTCCTTCTTTTGGAGGATGCCCTCGGCGGTTGTAACGCAGTCGTAATGCACAGCGTCGGCTGGATCGTAATCGCCGATCGTTCCGTAGCTGAGGCGCATGGTTGAATTGGCATCTGGGTACCACATAGCGTCGGGGCGCATCTCGCGAAGGCCCTTGACGAAGAGGCGGTAGCCCCGGTCAAACTTGGCCTGCTCAGGGGAGAAGAAATGGGCGCGGTAGCTGGCGATCAGGCTCATGGCCGCAGCGATGGCGAGGTCCTTCTCGATCACTTTTTCGCTGGGGTTGGCGAGGAAATCAGCGAAGGCATCAGCGTTCACCAAAGGACTCTTTGCGTACATCTTGTCTGCGTAGCGTCCGAAGTCGCCCTTGTACTTTCCGTCCACCGTGGCGAAGAAGTCGGGGCATTGGTCGGCGGGGATGTCAGCCATGTATTTGGCCATCACCTGCTCGAAGATGTCGCGGTCGGTGGCCAGGTCGAAGTCTTTGAAGAACTCGTCGGCCAAACCTTGCAGCCGCTCGCGCGTTCCTTCAGCGGATTCCTCGTCGAGCAATCCGCCCGACATGGCGCCTACGCGGTAGGCAAACAGCATGAGGTCGCCAGCCAGCAAGCCAGCCTCCAACGTGTAAACGTCGCCGACGACTGTTGCGTCCGTTCCAGCGTAGTACGACTCGATCAATGAGAGGGCCTCGCCATATTCGGCTTGACGCGCTGCGCTCTCGCCCACCCATGCGGCGAACTGGCTTTCGATTTCTTCTTTCTGCCCATGGACGTCCAAGGCGCGGAGGCCTTTTGACTGTCCGATGTAGTACTTCCAGTAGTTGGCCGTCTGGGCGTATTTGGCTGCATACTGAATGCGCACCGCCGGATCGGCGTCCATGTGCTCTTTCATCGCACGCAGCTTCAAATCGCGCACGTCCACCACCGATGGGTTGTAGAGGTCGAGCGCCTGTGTGATGCCCCAAGAGGAGAGGAAGCGGTCGGTGCTGCCAGGGTAGCCCATGATCATTGAGAAGTCGCCGTTGTGCACGCCGTCAAGTGAAACTTTCAAGTGACGCTTAGGGGTGAAGGGCACATTGTCTTCGCTGTACGGCGCAGGGTTGTTCTCCTTGTCAGCGTAAATGCGGAGCATTGAGAAGTCGCCCGTGTGACGGGGCCACATCCAGTTGTCGGTGTCACCACCAAATTTGCCAATGCTCTCTGGTGGGTTGCCAACCAAGCGGATGTCATCATAGTCGTTGTACACAAAGAGGTAGAACTCGTTGCCGTAGTAGAACGACTTGACATCGACGCGGTAGTCATTGCCCTCGGTCACCTCAGCTGTGATGGCTTCAATGGCAGCGTTGATTGCCTCCTCGCGCTCAGACTCGTCCATCGACGAAGTCACCATTTCGAGCACGCGCTCGGTCATGTCCTCGATCCGGACGAGGAATGAAACGTTGAAGTCTGGGATGGGTTTTTCCTGGTCGAAGCTTTTGGCCCAAAATCCATTGGTCAGAATGTCGTCCTCAACAGAAGAAAACCCCTGGATCGCGCCATAAGCACAGTGGTGGTTGGTCAATACGAGGCCCTGGCTTGAGATGATCTCCGCTGTGCATGAACCGCCGTTGAGCGTGATCACAGCGTCCTTCAAGCAGGCGTTGTTGATTGAGTAAATTTCCTCTGCGGTGAGGTTCAAACCCATCTGCTGCATCTCAGCTTCGTTGATGCGCTGGAGCATGTGCAGGAGCCACATGCCTTCATCGGCGCGGGCTACAGTTGAAAACATTTGGAGGCAGGCTGCCAAAAGGAGGATGTGCTTCTTCATTTGAATCTTGTGAAAATCGTCGCAAAAGTAGGGCGTTTGCTTCAAGTTCGACCGCCACGGCGCCCCGCTCTATTCTTTATGCCAATCCCCACCGGCAACCATCGATTCGATTGCATCTTTCAAGGGTCCGAAATCTGGTCCGCCATAGCGCGACATAACGGTGTGGCCTTCGATGGTGAAGGTCTGGCTCGGGAGGTCCATGATGCGCGGATTGTCGTAGCTGGCGTCCAGTCCGTCAAAGTGTATGTCCCGCGCAATCTCGAGCACCTTTTGCAAGGCGGCGGACTTGACTTGCCCGTGCCAATCGCCCTCCATTTCGACAAAGCGCACGCCGTGGTATGCTGCACGCCCACCCTCGAAAACTTCAACAGTGTAGGTGGGGCAGGGGCCGTAACACGGCGACCTTTCCAGCCGCACAACACTTACGCCCTCGTTTATGCCCTCGTTTACGCCCTGGCTTTCGCTGCCGTCCTGCAAGCTGGCACAAGATGCCCATAAGCCCACGCAGGCTGCAAAGAGCCAAGCCTTGCCCGCAATCATTTGCGATTTTTTCGTGACTTGTCGCGCTGGCTCTTGATTTCCTTGGTGCGCTGCTGCTGCTCCTTTTGCATGGAGTCGAGCCGCTCCTGGAACTTGCTTTTTGTCTTTGGAGCTGCCTTGTTCGAATCGATCTTGGCGCGGATTTTTTCTTCGTCAATGAAGAAGTGTTTGACCACGAGGACCTGGCTAATCGTCACCAAATTGGCCATGAGGTAATACAGGGACAAGCCCGCTGCAAAGCGGTTGAAGAAGAAGAGCATGAACAGCGGCATGATCTGCATCATCACCTTCATGTTCGGCATGCCGGGCTGGGTT
>CALACF010000200.1 GCA_937890245.1 uncultured Flavobacteriales bacterium | reverse complement strand
AGTTGATTGAGTTGATTGAGTTGATTGAGTTGATTGAGTTGATTGAGTTCGATGAGGTCGTCTGCGGAGACGCCAGGGTATTTCGATGCGATACCCCACAAACTGTCCCCGCTTTTGACGGTGTAGAGGCTGACTGGAAGGTTGCCCATATCGCGAATTTGCGGAACGGTCGCGATGGCCTCGACGCCGTACAGTTTTAGGTCTTGCCCTCGTCTGATCTTGTCCCCATGTAAGCTGTTCCACACCCTGAGTTCTGACACGCGGACACGGTATTTGCGCGCGATACTGCTGAGCACTTCGCCCGATTGGACGGTGTGGATGATCTGGTCCGTGGGTGGCACATGCTGCTTGATTTGAGCGCATACTTTGCCGAAATCCAGTACGTCGCGACTCCCCGGAGGAAGCGCGACTGGTGTCCTGTTCGAGATTGAATCGGTGGTGAGCCAGGGGTTTTCCTGCTGAAGCCAACGCAGGCTGATGCCCTGCTCAGCAAGCGCAGACATCCGCCAAGGATTCGGACAGGAGCAGCTGTCGAGTCGAGCAGCACGAATGAGCCAAAGTGCCTCGCTTTGCTCCCACTTCAAATTGTGATCGAGCTGGATGAGTACACGCAATCGCTGGAGGGCTTGAAGCAATACAGGGTCGGACGCTTCAAGTGAAAATGCCGCGGCCGCGGTGCCCCCGCGCATCCATGCCACGACTTGTCGGACGGGGTCCCCAGGAAACGCTTCCGTCCAAGCTCGAAGGGCCAGCGCCGCAGCTCGATCTGCTTCGGGGGCGCGATGTCGTTCGTCGAGGCCGGTCCGCACAACCAAGCCCGCCACAGCGGCATCTGACAAGCCCAAGGCCCAGTGTCCAGCACGCAAGCCCGGTCCATAGTACCCCACGTCCCAGCCCGTTAGAACGCCGGGAAGTTGCACCCATTCGGCGGGCAGCCCGGCCTCACCCAAAGCCCGCTCCGCACCGAGCCGGTGCCGGTCCGACACCGTTCGCAACAGTCGCCAGCGCAGCATGCCCTCCGATTCCAGGCTTTGAATAATCTGATCGGCCATAACATCGGCATCCGCCGCCACCTCGAGCTCAGCAATCAGCTGGGCAGCCCACACGGAGTACGCACGGACTGGCGGCTCAACCTCTGGCTCACCAGCCGACAACACCGACCCCGCTTCGATTGCCTCCAAATCTGCAACCCAGCCTTGGTATTGAAGATCGTGCACCATCCGATTCCACTGTGGCGTCCCAGCTTGTGCGCGTAGCCCTGCGACAACTCCGAGCATCGAAATTGACCCGATTACAAACGCTCTTAACGAATGGGAATTGGCATGTTTAAAACGCATCAACAGGGGATTGGTGTTTATCGGCATATGCTTACGCGAAAATGGCGCAGGACCGGTGTAAATTACTTTATAATGGAAACTCGTTCTCCCCAAGATTCTAACCACGATCCGGATGCATCTGCTCAAGAGGTTTCTAGGCTGCAGAAACTGAACAGTGCCCTCGAGGATTCCATTGCCCAACGTACGCAGAGTCTGCGATTGAGTCAGAGTGAGCTGTACGACCTCATCGAAAGCGTCAACGATGCCATCTTTACGACGGACCGTGCCGGCCGCATACTATTTGCGAACCAAGCAACTTTTGAAATGCTTGGCTACACGCCTTCTGAGCTGATAGGCCAGCGTTTTACGCGATTTCTCGCATCAGGCTTCAAGGCACTCGGAGATCGAATCAAGGAAGCCGCCAAGCGCCGAGATGTCCAACTCTATGCCGAAGTACAAGTGGTTCACGCCGATGGAAGTGCACGTTGGATTGGCCAAAATGTAAGATTTAAATACTTCGAGGGCAAGCTCCTAAAAGTGCAAGTGGTCGGTCGGGATATCACCGCCCAACGAGAATTTGACAACAAACTTCGCGGAAGCGAGGAAAAGTACCGCGGCATCATCGAGAACATGGAACTCG
>CALACF010000199.1 GCA_937890245.1 uncultured Flavobacteriales bacterium | reverse complement strand
CAATCCTGGTGCACCTCTTCAGTTTTCGAAGGGCGCGCAAAGTGGCATTCTCGCAGACGGCCTTTTTGCAGGAAGTGAGACGCGAAACCAAGTCGCGTAGCCGGCTGCGGCATCTGTTGATCTTGCTGATGCGCCTGCTGGCCATGGCGGCGCTGATTCTGGCTTTTGCCGAGCCCGTTTTTGAGGCGGACCGCGGCACAGGAGGACATAAGATGGTGTCGATTTACATTGACAACAGCCCGTCGATGCAGGGAGAGGGGCGCAATGGCGGGCTGCTCGAGACGGCAAAAATCCAGGCAACTTCCATTGTGGATTGGTACGAAGCGACGGACCGGTTCCACGTGTTAACGACGGGGTTTTTGGCCGAGGACCAGCGGATGCTTTCACAGAAGGAGGCCCTTGAGCGGATTGCGCTCGTCGCTCCGGCACATGCCGCTCAGCCGATTGAAGCGGTGATGATGCGCCAGATGGAGCGCCTACAGCAGGCTGGAGAAAGTACGCCAAACGCCTTTGTCTTCAGTGACTTGCAGAAGTCGAGCCATGGGAATATTCCCAGAGCTCAGGCCCCGGGGGACTCTTCTTTGGCACTAAGATTTGTTGCGCAAATGCCCGTTTTCAAGCCAAATGTCCGCATAGATTCCGCTTGGTTTGAAGCACCTATGCGCCTTGCAGGACGCTCCGAGCGGTTGCATGTGCGCATCGCACATGATGCAAACCGGCCCTTGCAAGGGCTGCCGCTCTCCCTCCATATAGACGGAGAACGCGTGGCCATCGGAGGCTTTGACTTGCAACCTGGCCGCGCTACGGATACGGTCTTGACGTACAGCCACCCGGGCTTGGGCTTGCAACATGGCATCATCCGCTTAGACGATGCGCCCGTGGTCTTTGACGATGCGTTTTACATGGGATACGAGGTGGTCGAGCAAATCAAGACTGCGCTGGTAATTGGAGACGCCGCCACGGTCCACGAAGAGGTGGCGCTGGGCCGCATCTTCTCGGATGAGCAGCAGTTTGCGCTCGACATCCAATCAGAGGGCGCCGCTCGATTTGCTGAAATTGAGCGGGCCGACTTGGTTGTCATCGCTGGGGTCCGCAATCCGAGTTCGGGCTGGATCGAAGTGCTGGTGAATCTAATTGAGGGAGGCGGCAGCGTGCTGTTCATCCCACCGGCTGGCGAACTGGGAACAGGCTGGGGACAATTGATGACCCGGCTGGGGACATCTCGATTCGGGCCCTGGACAGCGCTAGAGGAGCCCGTGCGTTTAGGTGAAATCCACGACAAGCACCCGCATTTCCGCGGCGTGTTCAACAACCTGCCCGAGCGCATCGACCTTCCAAATGTGCGGGGTTGGCATTCGCGGCCGGGACAAAGTCTGCGTGGGGATCGCCCCTTGTTGTCATTTCCAGGCGGCGACGCGTTCATTACTGCAGGTGCTTTTGGGAGTGGAAAGTTTTATGCCCTGGCCAGCCCTTTGCAATCCGACTGGAACAACTTGGCGCACCACGCACTGTGGGTGCCGACCTTGCTAAGGATGGCAGAAAATGCTCGGCAAACGCCTCTGATCAGCGCCACGGCGGGGCGAGAAAGCCGTATTTTAATCGGAGGCGCCCAGATGCGAACGGACGCGCCGTGGACAATTGAGCCAGGAGGGCTGCGGCCCGCGGTACAAAATGTACCGGGCGGAATCGCTATCGAAATCGAGTCGGGCAGCCTCTCCCCTGGCAACTACGAAATCGTTCAGCTCGACCCCAGTGGATTGGGTTCCGAGCGGTATGCATTGGGCGTGAATCCGGATCCGCGCGAGTCTGAATTGGCCAGCTGGGAAGTCGACGAATTCTCAAAAAAGTTGAACGCAGCTGGATGGAGCCGGGCCGAAGTGTTGTCAGGAGAAGTAGAGTCCGTGGTGCGCGCAGTGGGCGCTTCTGAAGGCCAACGCCCCCTCTGGATGTACCTGATCGCCGCTGGATTGGCATTCCTCGCCATCGAAATGCTGCTCCTAAAGTTGGGCCGCTCGAAACCAGTCGCCACCTTGCAACCCAGCTGATGAACCTCGATCTCACCAACGCCCTGTGGATTGAACCCGGGCACCCCCTCCACGGAACCCGCTGCCACCTTGCGATTCGCGGTGGCCGCGTGACCGCTATTTTCTCCATGGATGATGCCAATCTAGAAGCGGGCGTAGAGCAATGGGACCTCAACGGCGCGTGCGTATCCAACGGCTGGTGGGACGTTCAAGCAGAGCTGAGAGACCCCGGATTTGAAACGGCAGAAACGATTTCCACAGGTCTCGACGCGGCGGCCCAAGGCGGCTTCACCCGCATTGCGCCTTCGCCCCATACCTCCCCGGTTGTGGACGGAAAGGCTTCGATTGAGTTCTTGCGCAAGCGGGCCGAAAGTCACGTGGTCGGCGTACTACCACTCGGCTGTGTCAGTGCAGGTGCAAAAGGAAAAGCGCTCGCCGAATTGTACGACATGCGCGAAGCGGGCGCGGTCGGATTTTCAGATGACGGGCCGCTGGACCATCCCGAATTGCTCAGGCGCGCCCTGGAATATGTCGCGCCCAAAGGCGGTGTGATATACGCAGCCCCCATCGAGGGCCGGTTCCAATCTGCAGGGGTGGTTCACGAGGGTGCGGTCAGCACTGAATTGGGCTTGTCGGGCATTCCCATTGAGCAGGAGACAATTCGCTTGCAGCGCGATCTAACCATCGCTGAATACACTGGCGGGCGTCTCCACATTCCAGTGGTGAGTAGCGCCGCAGGGCTCGCATTGATTCGCACGGCAAAAGAAGCTGGCGTGCTGGTGAGCTGTGGCACAGCGGCGCATCATTTGTGCTTCGACCATCAGGCGATCACTGGATTTGACGGCCGTTTCAAAACCCAGCCGCCCTTGCGCGAAGAAACCGACCGCAAAGCATTGCTCGCTGCTGTAATCGACGGTACAATCGACGTGATTTGCTCGGACCACCGCCCACGCAATGCCGAAGAGCACGAAACAGATTTCTCCTTGGTTCGCCCTGGAATTGCCGGTTTGCACGCAACGGCCAACGCACTGATCGGCCAACTGAATGCGTCAGGTCTCAGTGGGATAGCAGTCGCTGAGGTCCTGCACCACGTGCTGGTTGAGGGTCCCCGAAAACTTCTGACCGACGCCGCCTCAGACGACCGCGTCGAGCTGACCATCTTTGATCCATCGGGCAAAAGCACCTTGCCGCGCTCAGCTTCAAAGGCGGCCAACACGCTTTACAACGATTTGGACCAAGAATACCCCGGCCTTCTGGGCGGACGCATCTTGGGCGTGATCACGCCGGGCGGCATCCACCGCAACCCGGACTGAAAGCGTCGAAAGACGCTAAAAATCAGGCCTCGCCCTGCGGGCCTCCAAAATTGACAGGCCCCGTATACTGCGCCTCGTCGCCTCCCTTTAACACGATTTCACCGTTCTGCGATTCGTAGCGACTCACATTGCCCATCAGCGCTTTCATCACGCGTTTTGCGTGTTGAGGTGTCAGCACAACCCGCGCACGCACCTTGGCCTTTGGTGTGCCGGGCATCACCTGGATGAAATCCACAACAAACTCCGTCTGGCTGTGGTTGATCAGCGCAAGGTTTGAATACACACCACCATCCATCGTCTCTGGCAACTCAATATTGAGCTTGGCCGGCTTTTTTTTCTTGTCTTCCTCCATATGGGAAAGGTACGCGCTCAGAGGCATTCAGACGCGCTCAGAGGCAATCGATCAGTTCGGAAAGTGCAGCAATCTGGACCGTAGCTGGTGGGTGGTCACTGGGGGCCAAGCCGTCGGGGCTGAAGAAAATCTGACGCATGCCTACTGCCGCCGCTCCACGGATGTCCGCGTGAAAGTCATCGCCGATCATCCACGTGTTGCCAGCTGTGCAACCCGTCTTCTCAAAGGCGGCTTCGAAGCATCTGGGGTCTGGTTTTTTATATCCCAATTCATCGCTGGTCAGCACACGATCGACAAAGGGCGCGATTCCAGAATTGTCCACTTTGATGCGTTGGACTTCATCAAAACCATTGGTCAAGATGATGATGCGATGGCCACGTCCCTTGAGTTCCCCCAAGACTTCTAAGGCGCCAGGGATCAAATTTCGCTGCCGTGGACTCCGGGCAACGTATTGCTCACCGAGGTCACGACCGAGCCCCGGTTTGTCAATTCCCAATTTCTGAAGGGTGTTTGCGTAACGGGCGGGACGCAGCTCGGCCTGACTCATGCGGCCGGCCAAGTAAGCGTCCCAGCATTTCTGGTTCTCCACCTTGTACACTTCAACAAACCGTCCAAATGTTTCACATCCAAGCTCCTTCAGCCCGAATTCACTGTAGATCTCCTGGAGGGTTTGTGCCGAATTGCGCTCAAAGTCCCAGAGAGTGCGGTCTAGATCGAAAAAGAGATTTTCCATGGTATCGGTTGATGGTCCGTCAGTGAATTGGGATTCAAGGGCTGGGGATAATTCGCCACGAAACATAGGTCAACACTGCAGCCCAAAGGGTGAATGACAGCATCAACGCTGGGATGATCCAGCGGCTGCGACCGAAGTATTTAGCCCCGAGGAGCACTGCGATGGGGACTGAAATTGCGCCCGAAAATGCGACGATACCCCAGAGGCCCCAGCGCTGTTTGATGTGCACAACGCGGCGGCGGCTCGTTGTGAAAACAGGCAGGCCCTTGCGGATGCGGCGCTCGGTTCGCCATGCAAAAAGCCGCCGGCTCAACGGGTACAATGCTGCGATGCCCACGGCGGCTCCTGTTGTACAAATTGCGAACACCCGAAGTGGCGGTACGCCAGCTGCTAACGCCAGCGAAGGCGTGACCACAAATTTCACGATACTCAGCAGCATCCATCCCAGCGCCTCGAGCAGCTCGGCCCATCCAAAAGCAAGTGTCAAGATGTGCATCGCTCGATCAATTGGGCATACACATCAGACCAGCCTTTCCAGTTCCAGCGGTCGGCAATGCTCTCGTTGTGCCACAAAATACGCAGCGTACCCCCCGTTGCTCGCACTTCATCGCGCAAGCGCTCCACCTCTGCCACAGCCGCCGTGGGGGAAAGGCCCATGTAATGATTTAGCGTTGCATCCATTGCGGCAAAAGGGTGAATTCGCAGGTCGGTGACGCATGATTTTTCCACGTCAAAATGTCGGTACGAGCGGCTCATGCCCGAGCGGAAACCCACTATCTGCGCATGACCCATCGTATGGTCGTGCTGAACGCCGCGCTCGATCAATCGCCGGTACGAATCCGGGAAGTGCAGCAGCAGAAAATGTTGCCGCGTGCGGATTACATCGCGCCTTGAAATTTTTCTCAAGCGCTCAATTTCCCGATCGAGTCTCTCCGAATGCCCGCGCTTTTCCACCGCCCCATGGCTCTGGTAACCGGGGTGCAAGCCGATCGTGTCGTGGTCTGCCAAACTGCGAATCAAGCGCTGCAACGCGGGCGACCGATGCGGGACCCCCTTGTCATTCATCCCGTAATCGGCGAGTAAAAAAACCAAACGACCTCCGCACCATGCTGCCGGTGGATCGCTGAAAATCGGTCATATGTATCGAATGGGTCATCTTCTAGCCCAATCAATGTACGGGCCCGCGAAACTGCATTGGCCCAATCCCGGCCCATCACATCCTTGACAAAACCACCCAAAGAACGCATCAAGCCCTTGTGGCGGTAGGCGTAAGCGCTATCCACGTCGATGGTCGTGACAAACTTATATTGGGCTCGCTTCCAAGTGAAACTGGAGGATTGCTCGAGGGCCTGCCCCAATGCAATCGCCCAGCGCTCCGCCACTGGCCGGGTGATCCAGCCCATCTTCCACGAAGTGCAATCCCGCGGATCGAACCGGCCATGCCGGTCCACCTCGTGCGGGGCGTACTCCTCCATCCTGGCGACCATCCAAAAAATTGCCGAGAGCGCGTCAAACCCCAGCATTGAGTCGTCGGGAAAGGGTACAATTTCCTCGTTCAAGCTCCCAGTCGGCGGCGGCACCATCCGGATACCACGCTCTTCCAACAAGCCTTCCGGCTTCAGTTGCAATCCACCTCGGTCCGCCTGCCGGCTGTAATTTATTCTCGGCCCAGACCACTGGTCGTAACGATCGGCATCCTCGGTGACCTCAAAATCCGTCCCCAAAACTTCCGTCAGCGCAATTTCACAAGCGTACTCCAATCGCGCCGTACGCTTCTCTGCGTATACCAAAACACTCATAGCACCTGGCTCAAATGTTCAGCAATACGGCGCCCCGCATGTCCACCGCCATACAACATCGTTCCTGCTGGCACAACAGTCAACAGGTCCAGCTTCATCTGGCTTTGCAGGGCCTTGCGCAATCCTGGCCCGGGCTCCGCGCACAAGACCGCCGCACCGCAGTCTACCAATTCGGTCCACTCTGTTGAAGGGCGCATCACCACGCAGGGTGCCCCGGCAAAAAAGGCCTCCTTCTGCAGTCCACCTGAGTCGGTGAACACCAGTGAAGCCTCGCGCAATGCCGCTTGTAAGTCCAGATATCCCATCGGCTCCACGACCTCGATCGGGGCGGGAATCATATCGCGCCAACCCGCGCCCCAAGCGCGCTCAAGATTGCTCGAAGTCCGAGGATGCATGGGAAACAATACCCGCCACGGCTCAGGGCTACCCGCTATAGCCGCGTTCGCCAGATTCTCCAAAATGGCCGCCATTCGTTCGGGGTGGTCGGCATTGAATGGGCGGTGCAAGGTTACCACGACCAAGGGCGCATTCTTCGACTTGGAGACCGGCGCCTCAGCGCTTTTCGCAGCACCCAAGGCCACATCGTACATCACGTCGCCTACCTCAATGACCGCTTCCCCGCCCATGCCTTCACGGGCGAGCTGATCAGTTGCCACTGAACTCGTCGTGTAGCACCACGTGCTGGCATGGTCTGTTAAAATTCTGTTCACCTCCTCGGGCATCGTCCGATCACCAGAGCGCAGGCCTGCCTCAACATGGGCGACTGGCACATTCAGCTTCGCCGCCGCCAAGGCACCGGCCAACGTCGAATCCGTGTCCCCATAAACCAGAACGGCATCTGGCTTGCGATCTAAAACTACCGCCTCAATGCCCTCGAGCATCCGAGCCGTTCGTGCGCCATGGCCACCGGGAGGGACCGTCAACTGCACATCCGGCGTGCGCAATCCCAGCTCGGCAAAAAACCGGCCGCTCATCGCCTCGTCATGATGCTGCCCCGTGTGCAATAGCAACTCTTGCAGACCCAAGGAAGGGTCAGCCGCAACCGCATCGGAGAACGCGCGCGACTTGATG
>CALACF010000198.1 GCA_937890245.1 uncultured Flavobacteriales bacterium | reverse complement strand
TGGATCCACCGAAGCAATCCTCACCGCCGCTGTTGCCTACAATTGTGACGCAGGCCTCTTGCTGTCCGCAGTCTGAAGTCTCGTACCACGCACACACCGTGTATGGGAAGTCGTCGCCCGTCAGCATCAAGATATTCGGGTTGAAGCCGCCCGCTTGAGCAGGTTCTCCGTTGACTACCCAGTTCAATCCAACGTCGTTTGAAAATCCCGTGGCCGTGACGCTGTAGCCATTGAACATCCCGCCGCCGTCAATCGGGCTGCTTTCTACGATCAATTCCAATCCGCATTCCGCGACGTCGCCACCGCAGCCCTCGACCAGCACCTCTTCGCACAAGGTGATGCCGTCAAGGCAGGCTGGGCTCGTGTAGTAGGCGCAAATTGTATACGCGCCGCTCTCCTCGAAGAGGTGGGCGTCAAAGTGGCCGGTGCCGCTGGTTCCGTCGCTGTATGTCCACTCGACACTCTCGCCTTCCGTGAAATTGCAGACTGAGGACAGGTATTCGCATCCAGCGCCGCTCACCCAAATTTCCTGGGGGCAGCCCTGG
Organism: uncultured Flavobacteriales bacterium; assembly: GCA_937890245.1. Taxonomy (GTDB): domain Bacteria; phylum Bacteroidota; class Bacteroidia; order Flavobacteriales_D; family Sanyastnellaceae; genus UBA8752. Next base: position 3,975 of record CALACF010000198.1, on the reverse strand, counting down.
CCACCATCGCCCGCTCCTGGGCCGACACATTCCACCACGCCGTCGGGACAATTGTCCGACACGTATTGCACGCAGAGCTCCCAGGCTGTGCCTAACAAGTCGGCTGAGACCTCGTAAGATGCTGCATTTTCAGCGACAATTTCCCCGTTGAGAATAAAGACCCATTGGCCTGATTCTCCATCTATATCTCCCAATCCCAATGGAATAACGGTTACCACACCCAAGGAGTCATCTTCAACCAACACCTCAAAAGCACAGTCCACCATACTGTCCTCACAACCTTCGACAATCACGTCGACGCAAACGTCTACACCCTGCGGACAGAGATCAGAAGTGTAGTTGGCACACACGGTTTGCATGCCATCCTCGGCAAACTGATACTGATTATAATGTCCGCCGGCCACAGTATCCTGGTCGTTGAAATTCCAAATCACAACCTCACCCGTCTGAAAATTGCCGACCTCAAAGAACCACAAACAGTTGTCGCCCTCAGCCCACATCGTGTCGGGGCAGTCAATTTGTGCGGAACTTTGCAAAGGGAGCAAGCAGGCCAGCAGGGACACCAAAGTCACCGAAAAGGAAAGGATTTGATTCATGGTACAATCAATACGCGCCACTCGCCGAGAGGGTTGCACAGGGTTCACGAGATGAATCGCGGGTCGGTGGGCATCACCTCGCCACATTTATCACACGTCCGCAAAGCTTCGCTTTCAAAGAACGTTTTGAATCGGGGCAAGAAGTCCCTTTCGACATCGAGCAGCTCAAACTTCGTGACGTGAAGCGGGTGGTTACAGGCCTCGCAAAACCACATCAGCCCATCACGCATGCCGGTACCGGCGCGCTTTCGCTCGATGACCAATCCGACCGAGCCGGCTTCGCGCACAGGACTGTGGGGAACCTTCGCAGGGAGCAAGAACATATCGCCCGGGCCGAGCTTGATATCCTGCGGTCCTTCAGGTGTTTGGATGCGCACCATCGCTTGGCCCTCGAGCTGGTAGAACAACTCCTCCGTCTCGTTGTAATGGTAGTCCTTGCGGGCGTTGGGGCCGCCCACAATCATCACGATGTAATCGCCGCTCTCTATGTACAAATTCTTGTTGCCAACGGGCGGCTTCAGTAAGTCGCGGTTCTCTTCAATCCACTGGTTCAGATTGAAGACAGGCTTGAAGGACGGTTGGCGGGTCGAAGGATTGGGCATGGCTGAAAGTTAACGTACTGCGGTCTGAATTGGGCTGATCCTGCTGACCAGATACACGCCAATAAAGATGAGTCCGCCAAAAGCAAGGACCGGCCAACCAACCCCTTCGAGGTAATCCGTGCCGCCGCCGCGCTGGTGGAGCCATGAAAATCCGAATGCCAAGATCGGTTGAAGGTAGATGTATGCTGCGACCACGGTCGGTTGCACATGGCCGATGGCGAAGATGTTCAGCAGGTAGGCAAAAAAGGTCGTGCCGATGACGACAAAGGCGGTCGCCGCAAATTGGTCTGGCGTGAAAAGGGACCAGTCGACGGCCAGGGCCTGCGCAGCCCCGAAAGGCGTTGAGAAGATCCAGCCAAAGAGGAAAACCCAAGCAATCACCGTGAGCGGGCGATACTTCGCCATCAGCGGGCGAACTGCAACCAGGTATACGCCGTATGACAGCGCGTTGAACATCACCATCAGGTCGCCCGTCGCATGTGCATGCGGGGTTGGACCCGCTGCCGAGTAAAGCAACAGTCCCACCGCACCTGCGCCCCCGATGAGGACGCCCACCATCTTGGTCCGCGTAATTTTCAAGCCCAACATCACGGCGCTTGCAAGCAAAACCCACAGCGGATTGACCGTCATAACCAAGCTCGCATTCACGGGACTCGTAAGGCTCAAACCGTTGAAAAAAAGCAGCATGTTCAGCGCCACGCCTGTCAAGCCACACAGCGCCAGCCGGGGCAAGTCCTTGCGGTCAACCTTCTGGCGGTCTTTTCGCAGCAAGTACAGAAGCCAGAACAAAAGACCCGCGCCGGTAACGCGCAAAGTGATAAAGCCCGACGGGCCGATCATTTCGGGCATCAGCCCTTTTGCAATGAGGTAGTTCGCCCCGTAAATCAAGGAAACGAAAATCAGCGAGAGGTGGGCGAGCAGGCGCATTGTCGGCGGGATGTCGCGCAATCAAGCAATCAAAGCTTCGAGCCGATCAATCACCGGCTGCAGGTCCAACGGTGCGTCCAATTCGTTCTCAACAGTCAAGTCCGTGCCGTCCACATGCGGGTCCAAGAAGGCCTCTTCCCCCGGTCGCACATGGTGCTCCCATTGGTATTGGACCTCGTGTTCAGGCACACTGCGCTCTGCGGCATCGCGCTTCACCCGGCGGTCCAAGCGGGTCCGCGCAGAGGCGGCAATCCACAGTGAGAGATGCAATTGCTTTCTCGTCTCGGGGTGATGCAGCAAATACAGTCCGTCAAGAAAAATCAGGCGAGTCGCTGGAATATGCAGCCTCTCTGAAACCACGCCCGGCTGATTGAAGGTATACGAATTGATAAACAGGTCTTTACCTCCGCGCAACTGCTCAACATCACGGGCAAAGCGTTCAAGGTCGATGGACTCGGGCACATCAAAGTTTGGTTCGCCATCGGCATCAACCGGCACCTGGTCCTTCTCGAGGTAGTAATCGTCCATGCACAAAACCGCCGCACGCGCGCCGAAATGTGCGAGCAACTGACGCACCACAGTCCCCTTGCCCGAGGCGCTACCACCAGACACTCCGATGATTTGTGGTGCCACCGAGGCGGTGTCGTCATCCTTAAACATGCTTGGAGGCTTCGATGATTTGGTCGAGCATCTTGCGATCGTTCGCAAGGCGCGGAATCTTGTTCTGCCCCCCCAGCTTTCCCCTGGCCGACATCACGCCGAGAAACGCACCGTGCTGAACGGGCACCACCTCGGCCGTTTTCAATACCGCCCCCTCAATCAAATCACGGTAGTATGGGTTGCGCTGCTGCAAGTCGGCGTCCAAAGCGGCGGCAAATGCCGCGAGATCCGAGGGCTCCTCCACAAACTCGACAGCCCACACATGGCAGGGAAGGCCAGTTTTCGGGGCAACTTCCGGTGCCACGTGAAACTCAGCCACGTCGGCCCCCGTTGCCGCAATGGCCGTTTCCATCGCTCCCTCCACTTCCTCTGCGATCACGTGCTCGCCAAAGGCCGACGTGAAATGCTTCACCCGGCCGGTCACAACGATGCGTGCAGGAGCCAAAGACGTGAAGCGCACCGTGTCACCGATATCGTAACGCCAAAGCCCGGCGTTGGTCGACATGATCAACGCATACTGCACGCCAATTTCGACCTCGGACATGCTGCGCGTGCGCGCCTCGGGCTGGCCATATTCACTCGCGGGAATGAATCCATAGTGGATGCCGTCCGCCACGTTGAGAAGCAGGCCTTTGTCTGCGTCTCCCGCCTGGTACGCAATGAAACCCTCTGAAGCGGGATAAATCTCAGCCCTGGGAATATCCGCACCCACCAGCTTTTTAAAGTGCTCCGCATAGGGTCCAAAGGCCACGCCACCGAAGACCAAGAGCGAAAAATTAGGAAAGACCTCCAGCACCGTGCGCTTGCCTGTGTAGGCCAGCAAACGCTCAAAATACATCTGCACCCACGACGGAATTCCACTGATCAAACGCAGGTCCTGGTCCACTGTTTCCCGCACAATCGCATCGACCTTTTCCTCCCAATCCTCAATGCAATTGGTATCCCAATTGGGCAACCGGCTCCCTTGCAAATACCGCGGAACGTGGTGCGCAACAACGCCCGACAACCGACCCAGTGGCGTGCCACCCGTTGTTTTTTCAAGGACCGGGCTCCCTTGCAGAAAAATCATTTTGCCGCCGACAAAGTCAGCGTGCCCCGCATGGTGAATGTGATGCAACAAGACACGCTGCGCCGAACCAATGTGGTTGAGCAAACTTGCCTCAGTGATAGGAATAAACTTGGCCCCAGAC
>CALACF010000197.1 GCA_937890245.1 uncultured Flavobacteriales bacterium | reverse complement strand
AATTACCGAGGGGGCCAAGCGAGCGCCGGGGTTGATGCGCGTGAGCTCGGTGACCTTGGCGTCGCCCTTGAAATCGGCAAAACCGTCGACCACCCAGAGCCCGTCGTTCTGCAAGCGGATGAAGGGATACTGCGGACTTGGCGTGCCCAACGTGCCGAACTGCTTGAGCAACTGCGATAACTCCGCCTTGACAATATGCCAATCCAGCGCGCGCCCGGACTGCCAAGCGCCAATGGCAAGCAGCAGCAAAAGTGGCTTGTGCGGTGCGCGGCGGTCGCCGCGTTTCCAGGTGTGGAGTTCAATCATGTGGGAGTTTAGTGGTCAGCCTAGAAGGGGTTAAACATTGAACTGGGGTGCTTTGGTCTTATGCGCGGTTCGTGTTGAGCCGTGAAAGGGCGAGGAGCGTGGCGATGAAGGCGGCCGTAAGGGCGAGGCCGGTCAGGGATAGGAGGGGAAGCTCGGGGCTGTCGAGGGTGCCGGTGGTCCAGAAGGTGAGGGCGGCAAAGGCGTTGTTGACGAAGTGGGCCAAGATGGCCGGCCAGAGCGAGCCCGTTTTCCAAACGATGAAGCCGAACAGCAGGCCCAGGAGGACGCGCGGAAGGAAGCCGTAGAACTGGAAGTGGATGAAACTGAAGATCAGCGAGGTGATCAGGATGCCGAGCCAGGCGCGGCCGGCGAGCTTGATGAGGAGCGGTTGAAGGATGCCGCGAAAGGCCAGCTCTTCGAAGATGGCGGGTAGCAATGCGACGACGACCAGCATCAGAAGGCGGTCGCCCGTGCCGTCAACGCTGAGCATCAGGCCGGTCATTTGTTCGAGGAACGCTTCGAGTGGGAGGGCAAAGGACGCGAGGGCGCCGTCTTCAGGGATGAGCGATGCGTTGAGGTTGTAGGACCAGAGAAGCAGGGGCGCGATGGTGAGGACGGCTGTGGCGGCAAGGGGCCAACTGAGCCAATGGCTGGGGGCTTGCCAATGCAAGTTGGGGCGCGCGGCAGGGCCGCCGAAGAATTTGAGGTAGGTCCAGACTGCGCCGCCAAAGCCCACGATTTGGGAGGCAGACAACGTGATATTTAAGTAGGACCAAGCGCCGCGGCCGCTCGGAAGTGGGGTGCCAGGGGCGAAAGTGAAGGTCGATCCGGTGATTTGTGTCGCTATGAATTGGCCTAGAAAGGCTGATAATGCTGAGAAAATCAGGACGAGACCAGCGAAGATCAGGACGCGGGAAAAGGTGGGGAGGGATTGCATAATTTTGCGTCTGACTAATGGCCGGAACAATGGCCGGACGAAGGTGGTGAAAAAGTGGTGAAAATTGCAGACATAGAATTGGGCGACTTCCCGCTCTTGCTCGCGCCGATGGAGGACGTGAGCGACCCGCCGTTTCGCGTGTTGTGCAAGCAACACGGGGCGGATTTGATGTACACCGAATTCATCAGCTCGGAGGGCCTGATTCGCGATGCGGCGAAGAGCCGGATGAAGCTGGATATTTATGGCGAGGAGCGGCCGGTTGGCATCCAGATTTTTGGATCTGAAATCGAGTCGATGCGTCAGGCTGCGGAAATCACGGCGGCGTCGGCGCCGGATCTCATCGACATAAACTACGGGTGCCCAGTCAAGAAGGTGGCTTGTAAGGGTGCCGGTGCCGGTATTCTGCAGAACATTCCGAAGATGGTGGCCATGACGCAGGAGATTGTGCAGCAGGTGGGAAATACCAATTCCACTTCGGGCAAAGCAATGCCTGTCACGGTGAAAACCCGCCTGGGCTGGGACGAAGCCAGCAAGCACATTGTGGAGGTCGCGGAAAGGCTGCAGGATGTGGGCATTGCGGCCATTTCTATCCACGGCCGAACGCGCGCGCAGATGTACAAGGGCGAGGCGGATTGGTCGCTGATCGCGGAGGTGAAAAACAATCCGCGCATGAATATTCCCGTGTTCGGCAACGGCGACTTGAACTCGCCCGAAAAGGCTGTAGAGTACCGCGCGCGCTTCGGTATCGACGGCATCATGATCGGCCGTGCAAGCATTGGCAATCCGTGGATTTTCAATGAGATCAAACATTTCATGGCCACCGGCGAGCATCTAGCCCGCCCGACGACGGCCCAGCGCGTAGAGGCGGCACGGCAGCATTTGGAGTCCAGTATTCGCTGGAAAGGCGAGCGCCTCGGCGTGGTCGAGATGCGGCGCCATTATGCCAATTACTTCCGCGGATTCCCCAACTTCAAACAGCGCCGCCTCGACATGGTGACGCAAGACGATCCGCAGATCATCTACGCCCTACTCGACGCCGTGGTCGTCGACTTCGCAGGCTTCACGCCCGAGTAGCCGGCTTCGCCTTGGCGTAGGGCCCGAGTTCTTGGCGGCGCACCAAGTACTGCACCATGCCGATCGAAAAAGTGACGCCCACGGCCATCACCAGCCCGAGCACCATCGCCACATCGCCCCAGCGCAACTCCACCGGATAGGCGGGCACCATCGCTCCTTCAAACTGGACAAATCCGTACCTTGATTGGGCGAGTACAAGACCTATTCCCAACGCAAGGCCAATGCCCGCGCCGATGGCGTTGATCATCGCGCCCTGCCAGCTGAAGATCTGGCGAATCGCTTTCGGCGTCATTCCCATGGCCCACAACGTGCTGATGTCTCGCTTTTTTTCGATGAGTAGCAGGGTAAGCGATGCCAGAATATTGAAGCCCGCTACGACCACGATAAAGGCCAGGATTGAAAAGGTAATCCACTTCTCTGCGCGGTGTGTCGCATGAATCAAGGCGTTTTTCTCTCGGCGCGAACGAAGCTTCAAGCCGGGCCCGAGCCGGGCCTCGATCGCTTCGCGAAAGGCCGCCTCGCGAAAAGACGACCCGCCAGGTTCGCTCGGCAGCAGTTCAATCCGGCTCACCTGCCCATCGCGCCCGGTCAGCCCCAAGGCAGTCGCCAGCGGTGCGAGCACATATCGAGCATCAAAGTCGGCATTGATCGAAAAGAAGCCACACACCGGCAGCACCTGCTTTTCTAGCGCGGCATCGAGCCCGCCAAGCCCGCCCGCAGCGCCAGCTCCCAAGCCCATCCGGCCCAGCTTCGCGCCCTTCTTCGGTACGGCAAAGGTCACCATCGTCGGCAGTTCGGGCCGTGGCGCTATCCGCAATTGGGATCGAATCCCCCAACCGAGCCAGGCGCAAGCAAATCCAGCCGTATCATCGACAAATTCCGCTCCATCCACCAGCGCAGCTTCGACCCCAGAAGCCCCAGCCCAACCTGGCGCCACGCCCAACATTGTACACACCAGCGGTTCGCCCTGATGCTGCACCACGATGTCCTGTTCGAGCACCCCGCCAGCCCACGCTACCGCGTCGAGCACCTTCAGCGAATCGGCCCACGCCGCGTCCACCCACGCACCTTCCTCGGGCACCACGGCCCAAGGGGTGTCGATACTCGAAAAGAGCTCGTCTACAAGTGTTTCGATGCCGTTGAATGCCGACAATATCGCAATCATGGCTGCGGTCACAGCCGCAATCACCAGCGTGCTGATGCCGCTGATTAGATGCACCATTCGGTGGGATTTCCGAGCCAGCAAATACCGGCGGGCGATGCGCAACGACAGGTTCAAAGTGATGAATTCACAGCGCCGCGATCAAAGATCCTTCAGCAAGTCGTCAATTTCCTCGTACCGATCCAGCGTGTCGTCTACGTGAAACTTCAGTGTCGGGATGCGCCGCAAATGCTTGGCTACTTTTCCTGCCAACTCCTTGCGGATCAGATGCCCATCTGCAGTTACCATGGCCAATCCATCTTCTGCTGATCCTAAACTCTTCAAAGCCATAAAGCTTAGATTCACCCGTGCCAGGCCCAAATCGCCGGACAGCCGAACGGAGGTAACTGTGATGAAATGTCCGCCGAAGCGGGCCTTGGAATCGCGCTGAAGAATCGCGCCGATCTCCTTTTGCAACATGTGCCCAATGCGTTCTTGTCGGATGCTCGCCATGCCGCGAAATTACGGCCTTCGCGTCATAAAGCAGCGCATCAAAGCACAACCACCTGTACCACCCCGTCCGGGCTTTGAATCAGGTACGCCCCCGCGGCCGGTAGCTCCAGCGACCCGCCAGCCGCCAGTTGCCCGACCCATCCGCCAGTCCGGCTGTAAACCCGCAGCGCCGTCGAGCCACTCGCAAGCAGCGTCCGCCCCTCGATCCGGTACGCAATGCGCGTCTGGCTTGGAACGTCCCCGACCCCGTCAATCAGCGGAGTATCGCAGTTTTCATGCTCCGGGATCCATTCCTCCGTCCGCTCAAACTGCAGCCCCAACGCGCTTGTCACGCAGCACAGCACCGGATCCCAATCCGCGGTGCACAAATACGCCGCCGGCGCCAAGACCCCATTCATCGACCCAATTCCCTCAACCCAGTACTCAGTGAAGTTCTCGTTATCAGGAATCAACTGCAATTTGATACGCTCAGATGTCGATCCATTGGCCCACTCCACCATGTCCAATTCCACAACTGTCATCGGCGAATCGCACAGCGCAGACCACACAG
>CALACF010000196.1 GCA_937890245.1 uncultured Flavobacteriales bacterium | reverse complement strand
AAAATGACTGGTTGCTACATCACCCGAAAAAATCCCCGTTCTTCAATCGCTTAGAGCAGGACATTTGGCCGAAATTGGTCAGGACCTATTCATCAACATTTGCAGCCATGGTTTATGGCCCATTGCCGCCCGAAAAGGAAGTTCTTCAAACACTGGTGTCGATCAAGACTAGAATCCAGGCTATTGATTGGAAGGTTCAGATTTAATACCTCACAGGCCACCTTGCTGCGGAACGTCACCATCTCCGGTTCCCACCAAATCAAGTACGACTTCCACTCCGCGCTCAAGCGTTTGCAGACCTTCAGAACGAAGCGCTCACTCGAGGTTTGCCTGAGCAGCCCCATATACGAGTTCAGCACCGCGCGGGTATCAATGCACAGGGCGGCAGAGACGCCGTCTCGCGCCAGCTTTCGATTGATCTCGGCCACGGCTGCGTGGAAATTGCCCTTGACCCGACGCCCCGGCAGTACATGCGAGGCGTACACTTGCACGCCCAAAAATGTGACCCCGGCGCTCGCCTTTTGGAGATGCACCTTTTTCGGATGCAAAGTCAGCTGCAACTCATCCAGTAAAAAGGCCTGGATTGTCTTTCGCAACTTCTTCAAAAAACGCTTGTCAGGGTGAACAACAACGAAGTCGTCCACGTACCGCCCATACGTACCACCTCGTCCGTCCCGATCTAGCCCAGCTTTCACCCATTTGTCGAAGGGGTCCACAAAGAAGTTCGCCAGCACTTGGCTCGTCAGGTTCCCGATCGGCAGGCCGCATCCCTCGGGCGTGGTGAACAGGCTCTTGTCCTGCGGCAGCCCCTTCCACAGCCGCTTGCCCCCTTGAATATGACAATCCAGCGACGGATCGTCCAGCACCAGCGTCCGCATCACATATCCATCGCGCTCGTTTACGGTGGCACGCTTGATCATCTTCTGCACCCTTTCGATGCCATAATGCGTGCCCTTGTTCTTGCGGCACGCGTAGCTGTCCTCGATGAACAGCTTCTCAAAATGCGGATTCAATCGCTGGATAAGCCAATGGTGCACCACGCGGTCGCGAAAATCA
>CALACF010000195.1 GCA_937890245.1 uncultured Flavobacteriales bacterium | reverse complement strand
TGTGGGATCGGGACCGTGTTCAATACGGGTACCGTCATCGGTACGGCTTGCGTGCTTTTTGAGGTGGGATTTCCGCCCAAGTACCTGCCCAATTTCTCCTGGTACAACGCCCGAACAGAGGAGCGCACCCCACATGAATTTCCGAAAATGCTCGCGACTGCTGAACATGTAATGGCCCGGCGCGGCCGGGTGTTGGGGGACGAGGAGCGATTGGCCTTGACAAAATTGTCGGAGTAGACAAAATTGGCAGACGGACTGACAAACTGCCGGACGCAATGATTTGGCACGGGATTCGCCATAGAGAGCAAGCATGAAACCATTTGAATTTTTGGCCGAAGAGGGCGACGAGCAGTTGAGCATCGAATTGTTGTCTTCCGAGGAGGAGGACGCGATGCAGCGCGAGGACACCCCAGACGAGCTCGCTATTTTGCCCCTGAGAAACACCGTGTTGTATCCAGGCGTAGTTATGCCAATCAATGTGGGGCGGGACCAGAGTTTGCGCCTAATAAAGCACGCAAAGAAGAACGGCGAGAGCATCGGTGTGGTGGCCCAGAAGGACGCTGACGTGGAGGATCCCGGGGCGTCTGACCTCAATGAGATTGGCACAGTAGCGCGCATTATCAAGATGCTGCGCATGCCCGACGGCACGAACACCGTGGTCATTCAAGGGAAGAAGAGGTTCCGGCTTGGCGAGACAACACAGGAGGAGCCTTTTTTGCGCGCGAAGGTGACGGACTTCAATGACAGCTTGGCACCGCCAAAGAAAAAGCTACGCAAAGAGCTGCAGATGAAGCTCGAGGAGATCAGCATGATGATCATCCGCAAGAGTCCTAACATTCCCACTGAGGCAGGAATTGCCATAAAGAACATCGATAGCTTGAACTTTTTGGTCCACTTCATCGCCTCCAACATGGGCTCGGATGTGGAACAGAAGCAGGCGCTGCTCATTGAGGAAGGGCTCGAGAAGCGTGTCGAAAATCTGCTTGTATTGCTCAACAAGGAGTTGCAAGTGCTCGAGCTGCGCAACGACATCCAGAGCAAAGTCCGGACAGACCTCGAAAAGCAGCAACGCGATTACTACCTACATCAGCAAATCAAGCAGATCCAAGAGGAACTCGGATCGGATCCACACAAGGAGGATTTGCTCGAGAAGCGCAAACGTGCAGAAAAGAAGCAATGGCCTGAGAAGGTAGCGCAGACCTTTGCAAAGGAGCTGGGTAAACTCGAGCGGATGAACACGCAGAGTGCAGAGTACAGCGTTCAATCAAATTATATCGAACTGATGCTCGACCTGCCTTGGGGCGAGGTGAGTAAGGACAATTTCGACCTGGCCCGCGCCCAGAAAATCCTCGACGAGGACCACTACGGATTGGACAAGGTAAAGGAGCGCATCATTGAATACCTGGCCGTCTTGAAGATCAAGGGTGACATGAAGGCGCCCATCCTCTGTCTGTACGGCCCTCCAGGCGTGGGCAAGACGTCTCTGGGCAAGTCAATTGCCCGGGCCATCGGCCGCGAATACGTGCGGATGTCACTCGGCGGCATGCGCGACGAAGCGGAGATCCGCGGTCATCGCAAGACGTACATTGGCGCGATGCCCGGACGTATCATTCAGAACATCAAAAAGGCGGGAAAGAGCAACCCCTTGTTCGTGCTTGACGAAATCGACAAGCTCGCCCGCGACGCGCACGGCGACCCCTCTTCGGCCATGCTCGAAGTGCTCGACCCCGAGCAAAACAGC
>CALACF010000194.1 GCA_937890245.1 uncultured Flavobacteriales bacterium | reverse complement strand
GGAGCCGCTGCTGGAAATGACAGTTGAGTGGTCGCCGCCTGCTTGTAGTGGTGAGTCAGGGGTGCTGGTCTGGCATGCTGATGAGGAGCATATTCTCACTTGGAATGGTGCGGTATTGGATCCCAGTGGTTCTTCGGACACCACTGCCGCAGGCCTCCTCACCCTTTCACTGACGTCCCCCCTGACAGGCTGCAATACTGATTTTCAGTTCAATCTAGTGGAGCCGGCATCGTTGCTTCTTGCCCTGGACTACCAGCCGGCTTTGTGCGCTGATGATACGGCCCAGTGCGTGGCCACAGGATCAGGAGGAACGCCGGGCTACCTCGTCAACTGGGCCGAGGCAAATCCATTGGACCTCGCTCAAGGCGATTGGCCAGTAGAAGTCACCGACGCCCATGGATGTCAAGCATTCGACACCTTGCAAGTCGCTATCCCTGAGCCACTCGAAGTGACCTTTGAAGCGGTTCACGAGGACGATGGAGATGGCGTGATTACGGCGCAAATCGCAGGCGGTACACCCCCATTTGAACCGCTCTGGAATACGGGATCAACAGCGCTGCAAATCGACTCACTTGTGGCCGGTATTTATAGCTGTGTAGTAGTGGATGCGGGCGGGTGTTTGGCCGTCGGTGCTGTTCAGCTGCTGAATATTGGTATAGAAAATGGGCAGAAAAATCCATGCGCGCATTGGTCCGTCCATCGAAGCTCTGGGCAGCTCACCCTGCATGCGCCGGGCGATGATTGCGCAGCCCATCGAATGGAGGTTTTTTCACTGGATGGCCGAAAAATTGCGGAGGGAAAATGCCTTGGTGATCGTTGCGTGATCAACACCCCGGACCGCCTGCCGCTTGTTGTTGTCGTCTGGGATGTGTCGGGGATTTGCCTGTTCAGGTCATGGATTCCGGCGGCGCAATGAGATGGGCGTTTACCTTGGCAATGCTGACGCTTGGCTTGGCTTCTGTTCGGGCCCAGTTTAACGACACGGCGACCGAGTACATGGTGATGGGCTCAGCTTCAAGCCAAGGATGGGGAAACGGCATGAGCTTCGTCGACTTCAACCTCGATGGTTGGGACGATTTAACGGTGGCAACCGCTGCAGGTCCCGTACGTTTTTATACTGGCGGGCCCGATGGATTTGTAGAGGTGGACCTTGGCATGTACAACGACGGCGATCCAAAAGGCGTGCTGTGGGCGGACATGGATGGCGACGGCGACCGTGACTTCATGGTGTCCAACCGCTTCGAAACGAACAGATTTTGGCGCAACGTCGGACCGAACATGCAGATGGAGGAGCAGACCCAAGCCGTTGGATGGGGAGAATCAGCGAATTGGGATTCCTTCGGACTGAGTCTGATCGATTTCAACCGCGACGGCTGGCTGGATATTTATGTAGCCAACTTTGATTTTGTTGAGGAAGACGGAGTCGTGATCAATGCATTGTACCAATCCGAGGAGGGGAACGAATTTTTGAATCTCAGCTTTGAGTTGGGCCTTGGTAATCAAATTTCCCCAAGTTTTCAAGCGACTTGGTTCGACCAGAATGGTGATGGCTGGAAGGATTTCTATTTGGTGAATGACAGGAATGAATAC
>CALACF010000193.1 GCA_937890245.1 uncultured Flavobacteriales bacterium | reverse complement strand
CCCGCTCTAGGTTGACGCCGCCCGCTCTAGGTTGACGCCGCCCGCTCTAGGTTGAGAATGATGTCGACGACCACCACGCGCTTCTCCTCAATCAGGTAGTAAATCCGGTGGTTGTGCGTGAGCACGCTCCAGAAATCTCCTTCGATCGCGTCGAATTTGGCCTTGCGAGCAGCAGACGGTTTGGGGTGCTCACCCAATTTGCGAACGCGCCCGAGTATTTCGTCTTTGACCTTTTCTGCGCCAATCAATGATTGACCTTGCAGCGACAGAACGATGCGCTCGAAGGCCTTGACGGCCCGATCCGAAATGAGAACCTCTTTTTTCACGGGTGCAATATGCTGAGAAGCAGCCTATTTTTGCCCAATGGAAGACACATTGTTGACGACCCCTTTGACTGCCGTGCACGAAAAACTAGGCGCCCGCTTGGTTCCCTTCGCAGGATACGCAATGCCCGTGCAGTATGCGGGCCTTAAAATCGAGCACGCCGCCGTGCGTGAGCAGGCGGGGCTTTTTGACGTGAGCCACATGGGAGAGTTGCACTTTGAAGGTTCTGGCGCTGAGCCATTCCTCCAGCGTTTGCTGGCAGGAAACCTTGCAAAAGCTTCCCCCGGTCGCTGCCTGTATACGGTGCTGCTCAACGAGCGCGGCGGGATTGTAGAGGATTTGCTCGTCTATGGATTGGCTCCGGAGCGGTATATGCTGGTTGTCAATGCGGCCAATCGAGCGGAGGTCGTTGAGCTCATCGAGGCTCGGCTTAAAGTCGACCCCGCTGCGGATGACTTGTCGTGGGAAGACCGCAGTGACAGCACAGGCTTGATCGCCTTGCAGGGCCCCGCTTCTGATAAGGTCATCGAGCAGGTCGTGCCTGGCGCGGAGAAATTGGCCTTCTATGAAAATGCAGAATTTGAGCTCCAAGCATTCGGAAAAATCATCGTCAGCGCCACGGGCTACACCGGCGAACGTGGATTTGAAATCTATACGGACAGCGGCGCAACACAGGGGATGTGGCACGCTTTGATGGCAGCGGGGGCAGCCCACGGATTGATCCCCGCGGGTTTGGGTGCGCGCGACACCTTGCGCTTGGAAAAGGGGTACTGTCTGCATGGCCAAGATATCGGCCCTGACCGCACGCCGGTCGAAGCTGGGCTCGGCTGGACGGTCGGCTGGAAAACGGAATTCCACGGCAAGGCCTCTGTTTTGGCTCAAAAAGAAGCCGGCGCAGCGGTCAAGCGCGTGGGCATTAAACTTGTCGAACGCGGTATTCCAAGGGCTGGCTATCAGGTGGTAAACCCGGCGGGCGAAATCGTCGGCGAGATGACCAGCGGAACACAGAGCCCCTCACTGAACGCTCCGATCGGCATGGCTTACGTCCAAACCGTTCACGCCAAGGTGGGCACTGAGTTGGCCGTACGCATCCGGAACAAGGACGTTGCGGCCGTCATTTCGAAAGTACCATTTGTATGAACAGCGCTGAAAACATGAATGGCACAAAGAATTCACGTCGTGTCGAGGTGTGCTACACCCCCGGCCAATTTAATCTCTATCAAGACCATTTCGAGATTTGCGTGGTGATCGATGTGCTGCGTGCGACCTCCGCAATTTGCGCGGGGCTGGAGGCAGGCGTCGAGAAAATCATCCCCGTCGAAACGGTGGAAGAAGCGCGG
>CALACF010000192.1 GCA_937890245.1 uncultured Flavobacteriales bacterium | reverse complement strand
AACACGCCGCGATGAGCGAGGCCGTTTTCCGGCGAATAATTTCGAAATAGACCGCCTCCGTAATATCGAGGCGTCGGGCCTTTTCGATTTGCAGGAGCTCGCCTTCGCTCATCTCCTGCACGGCGCGTGATGTGATCTTTAGTAGATCGACACCGTCCTCTTCGATGGCGATCAGCAGACCGCGCGACAGCAAATAATCGCCGATCAAAACAGCCACCTTTGTCTTCCAAAGGGCGTTGATAGAGAAAAATCCCCGGCGCGTATCGGACTCGTCGACTACGTCGTCGTGGACCAACGTTGCAGTGTGTAGCAGCTCGATGAGCGTGGCGGCTGTATGCGAACGCGCGCTTGTCCCTCCGGATACGGCTGCCGACAGATACACGAACATCGGCCGGATTTGCTTGCCCTTTCGCTTAACGATGTAGCGCATGATGCGGTCGAGCAAGGGCACCGTGGTGCGCATCGCTTCTTTGAAGTGGGCTTGGAATTCGCCCATTTCTCGCTCCACCGGCCGTCGAATTGACTTCAGTCTTGACACGGGGCAAAAATACCGCAGGACTTCCCGGCAAGTGCCGTGCTCCTGCGCCTTATTTTTGCTGAAATCCCCACAGAAATCTCAGCATCCCATGACGCAGTCCATGACAGGGTTTGGCAAGGCCGAAGGCCGCATCGGCACCCGGGTGTTCGCCATTGAAATTCGGACGCTGAACAGCAAGCAGTTGGACTTGACGGTCCGCATTCCGGGCTTCCTTCGAGAGCGCGAAATGGCGATCCGCAAGCAGGCCACTGTGGCCATCAGCCGCGGCAAGGCCGAGCTTTTCGTCGTCTATGAGTCGGCGGGAACCGAAGGGCTTCCACAGGTAGACCAAGAGCGCGCCACCCATTACGTGTCCCAACTTCGGGCGATCGCAGAGCAAACGGGCCAGCAATCTGACAACTTGCTTCCCGACGTTTTGCGACTTCCCGACGTGGTGGCGCCAGTACGAGAGAGCTTTGATGAGGACGCCTGGTCCGCGTTCCACGCTCTGATCGACGAGGCGCTAGAGCAGCTCAATGCCTTCCGTTTAAAAGAGGGCGCGACCCTTGCCGAAGACCTCAGCACCCAAATAGCCTCGATCGCCCAACGCGAATCCACACTCGACGCGCCCATCGCGGCCCGCATCGACCGCCTGCGTAAGCGCATCCAGGACAACTTGGCCTCGGTCATCGACCCGGGCGCCATCGACAACAACCGGCTCGAACAGGAACTGATCTATTACATCGAGAAGTTGGATGTCCACGAAGAGCGCGTGCGCTTGCAGGCCCATCTCGCCCACTTTCTCGAAGTGCTCGAAGCCGACGGGACCAAGGGCAAGAAGCTTGGGTTCATTGCGCAGGAGATTGGCCGCGAGGTGAATACACTGGGATCCAAGGCCAATGACGCCGGGATGCAACACACCGTAGTCGAGATGAAGGACGCGCTCGAGAAGATCAAAGAACAGGTGCTCAATGTCAAGTGAATTCAGGCGCAAGGGCATCGTATTCAGCGCCCCATCGGGCGCCGGAAAAACGACGCTCGTGCGCCGCTTGCTTGCCGAACGCAGTGATTTGCGTTTTAGCATTTCCGCCACCAACCGTCCCAAGCGCGGCACTGAGATCCACGGTGAGGATTATTTTTTCCTGAGTACCGAGGAGTTCAGGACCAAGGCAAAGGCTGGCGGTTTCCTCGAGTGGGAGGAGGTCTACGACTTTCGTTTCTACGGCACACCCCACGGGGAGGTCGAACGGATTTGGGCTTCGGGCCACCACGTCCTCTTCGACGTAGACGTCAAGGGCGGCGTTCGCATCAAAAAAAAGATGGGCGACGACGTGCTGAGCATTTTTGTCAAGCCCCCTTCGCTTGAAGTACTCCGCCAACGCCTCATCGCGCGCGGCACGGACGATGCACGTGAAATCGATCGCCGCATGGCCAAGGCTGTGAGCGAAATGGCCTTCGCCGAGAAATTTGATTGGGTGCTGAACAACGACGATCTCGAAACAGCTGTAGCTGAAGTCATCAAGCGCGTGAACGCCTTTGCCCCGCGGCCCCAGCAAGAAGGGCCGACCGCGCCTCAAACCAAGACGCCATGAAAATCGGGCTTTACTTTGGGTCTTTCAACCCGATCCACACGGGCCATCTGGTCATTGCACAGCACATGTGCTCGCGCCACGCGCTCGAATCTGTTTGGTTTGTGGTCACGCCGCAGAACCCGCACAAGATAGGTGCGCCCCTGCTCCATGACGAGGAGCGCCTCGAAATGGTGCGCCGCTCTGTGGAGGACAACCCGCAGTTTGAAGTGAGCGATGTAGAATTTGATCTGCCCCGCCCCAACTTCACTGCCAACACCATGGATTTGCTCACGAGCCGCCACCCCGAGCACGAGTTCAACATCATCATCGGCGGCGACAATTTGCGGAGTTTGCAGCACTGGGCGCGCTGGCAATTTCTCGTCGACAACTATGTATTCCTCGTCTACCCGCGAGCCTACACGGAGGGCGAACAGCCCAGTCCAGAGGGCACCATTGCACCCGACGACGAGCGCATCATTTTGTCGCCCGCACCGATTATCAGTATTTCCTCGACCTATTTGCGCGATGCGCTTTCAGGTGGTGACTCGATGCGCTACTTGCTGCCCGACGTAGCGCGTGCGTACATCGAGGACAAGGGCCTGTACGGATGGCCGCGCTGAGCGCCGCGCTCTATTTATTGTTGAACTCAGACATGGTTTGCGCCAAACCACGGAAGACGTAGCTCTGGATCATCTCCACGCTGCGCTTCATGCATTCGTCCATCGTGCCGAGTTCGTCGATGGAGAATTCGCCCAAGACATGGTCGCTTTGGTGGCCCTGAGAGAATTCGGCACCAACACCGAACTTCATTCGAGCATATGCGGCCGTTCCCAGGACTTGTTCGATATCGCGCAAGCCGTTGTGGCCACCGTGGCTGCCCTTGGCCCGCAAACGCGTCGTGCCGAACGACAAGTGAATGTCGTCGCTGACAATCAAGACCCGCTCGAGCGGGACTTTGGCGGCGTCCATCCAATACCGGACGGCCTTTCCGCTGAGGTTCATGTACGTGTTTGGCTTGACGAGCGTCAAACTACGGCTGCGATAACGCAAGTCGGCCACGGCCCCAAGTCGGTCTGTTTTAAAGTCCGACCCGGATGCCGTGGCCAATGCGTCTAAAATCATGAACCCAACATTATGTCGGGTTCGCTCATACTCCGCTCCGGGGTTGCCCAGACCGATAATGAGATACTTCATGATGATGGCTTATGCCGCTACTTGGAAATGAGGATCAACCCTTTTTTTCCTCGCCTTCAGCACCCTCGGCGCCTTCAGCACCTTCACCGGATTCGGCGGCCATGGCAGCACGCGTACGGCGAACAG
>CALACF010000191.1 GCA_937890245.1 uncultured Flavobacteriales bacterium | reverse complement strand
GGTCGACGGATCGTCAGCACAGGACTGCAACAGCAGCAAACCCGCAAGCGCAGAAATAATTAGACATGAAAACGAACGAAAAGAAGGAATTGAATAGGACATAAGCAGGTGAATCTCGATCGGTCAACGAGAGCACATTACACTTATTGCCTCAAATTTTAAAACAAAAACTTTCTCAGCCCTGGTCCAATTAATTACCCAATATTCACTTGCCTACCATCAAAATCAGCCGCTCCGAGAACTGTTTGTCGTACGCGTAAATTCTGGCGAGCTCAAGATTCTGCAGCCGTCCTAGACTATTGCCAAACTTCATGTCTCTGCTAGCATCCCCCACCGAAGATGGAAAAACCCTACAAGCTTATACAAACCCCACACGGCCCTTAAGCAATCCGCGCACACACCACGGTTGGAAACGCCGCTAGACCGCGATGAAATTGGCATAAAACAGCCCCTATCTTTCCGGCCACAATGGCGAAGAAAGCAACAACCAAAGGGGGGAAGATCATCACCGCGAAATCGGAGAAATTCCTGGAGAAGTACCTGAACAACGCATCGCCCACAGGGCACGAGAGCAGCGGGCAGAAAATGTGGCTCGACTACATTCGACCCTATATCGACGAGACCATTGTCGACACATATGGCACGGCGGTTGGCGTGATCAACCCGAAGGCGAAGTACAAGGTGGTACTCGAGGCGCACGCGGATGAGATTGCGTGGTACATCCACTATATCACGGCAGAAGGCTTCATTTACGTGCGAAGAAACGGCGGGTCTGACCACCAAATCGCGCCGAGTAAACGTGTCGATATCCACACGCCGAAAGGCATCGTTAAAGGACTATTTGGATGGCCTGCAATCCATACGCGGAACGGCGGGAAGGAGGCGCCACCGACGCTGAAGAATATTTTCCTCGACGTGGGCGCCAAGGACAAGGAAGAAGTAGAAAAGATGGGCATCCACGTGGGGTGCGTCGTGACTTACGAGGATCAATTTATGTTGCTGAACAAGCATTGGTATGTGGGGCGTGCATTGGACAATCGCGCGGGCGGGTTCATGATTGCCGAGGTGGCACGCTTGCTGCATGAACGCAAGATCAAGCTGCCGTTCGGGCTTTATTTGACCAATTCGGTTCAAGAGGAAATAGGGCTGCGGGGCGCGCAGATGATTGCGGAACGCATCAAGCCCGATGTGGCGCTTGTGACCGACGTGACGCATTGCACGCAAACGCCGATGATCAATAAGATCGAGCAGGGCGACATTGCTGCGGGCAAGGGCCCGGGCATCACATACGGACCGGCGGTTCAGAACAACTTGCTCAAGCGCATTATCGACACGGCAGACGACCTGAAAATTCCCCTTCAACGCATGGCTGCCTCGCGCGCAACCGGAACTGACACGGATGCCTTTGCGTATTCAAACGCGGGCGTCGCCAGCGCATTGGTCTCACTTCCACTGCGCTACATGCACACCACCGTTGAAATGGTGCACAAACAAGATGTTGAGGACTGCATCAAGCTCTTGCTAGAAGTGGTACAGCGAATTAAAGCTGGAGAAGACTTTAAGTACTTCTAAGTGACGCGAGCCACTGTCGCAAGGCGTGGACATCGAGGGGCTTTTCAAGGATGCCTTCCACGAGGGGATGCGACTCGGCGAGTTGTAATTCCTCGGGGTCCAAGGTCGCGCTGAGCATGAAGACTGTCAAGGTGGCGAGACGTTCGGGCGGCAAGGCCTCGATGCGCTCTAAAACGGCAAAGCCGTCAAGACCTGGCATCATGATATCGAGCAGAACGATCAACTCGCCAGCATCGCTGTCTTCAAGTGCCTCCAAAAACGAAGTGCCATCGCGAAACCCACGAACAGTGCGCGATAGTCCGACTTCCACCAAGCGGCGATTGACCGTCAGGTCTATTTCATTGTCGTCTACGACCCAGACTGCTGCAGCGCTCAAAACGGTTCGTTCTCTGAGGAGGACCCCGTTCTGAAAGCTGTACTGTTGATGAGCCGCTGTTGGACGGACTCGATTTCTTCCATCAAGGCGGGAATGTCGATTGAATCTCCCGAGATTGACGCCTTTCCAAGGCGATCAATTAAATCGAGCAGCTCTCGATCAACGGAGCGAAGCGCGTTCATTAACGTGGCCGCACTTCGGTTTGTACTGATGCGGCTTTTGTGCTGGCGAAAAGCCGAGGTGACGACATTACGAAGCTCCTCTTCGTTCCATGGCTTGGAGACAAATCGATAGACCTGGCCCTTGTTAATTGCATCCACGACAGCGTTTGTATCGGCATACCCCGTCACCAAAATGCGCGTGCAGTCAGGGTGGTCAGGCATGATGAGCTCGAAAAACTCAACCCCACTGATGCCAGGCATGCGCTGATCACTCAGCACCACATGGATATCCTCAGCGTCGAGAATTCGAACAGCCTCATGCGGCTCAGTCGCCGTAAAGATCTCAAAATCACGCCGAAAGGCTGCTTTGAACGAGAATAAATTGGGCTCCTCATCATCCAAATAAAGGACGCGAACGGGATCCGAATCTACGGGGCGGGCGGGTTGTGAACGCAACATCAGTGCTTACTTGCTTGCTTGAAAGTAAGCACAAATTCAGTTCCCTGACCCAATTCGCTGTGCACTTGAACTTCGGCGCCATGGTCGTCGAGGATTCCCTTCACAATACTGAGCCCAAGTCCGGTGCCCTTTCCTACTTCTTTCGTCGTGTAAAACGGATCAAAAATCCGCGAGATCGTATCAGGGTCCATTCCGATACCGTTGTCCTTCACGCGCACAACAACCTCCTTCCTGAATTGACTTAACTCGATGTCCACATGGCGCTCATCCAACTTTGGATACCGCTCCTCTGTGGCCTGTACAGCATTGACAATGATGTTCATGAAGACCTGGCTGATGCGCCCGGGTTGACACATTACCTGGCCCACATTCTCTTCTATCGCTATCTCGATGTGCGCGATTGAGCGAACACGGTTGCCCAACACGGTCATCGACGCTTCCAACAAGTCTGCGAGCGAGGCTGGCATCATGCGATCCGAGTCCATTCGACCGAAAACGCGCAAGCCTTGAACAATCTTCGCCGTGCGGTCTGCGCCCTCCTTGATTCCAGCTATCAGCTGTCTCGATTCCTCCTTCAAGAAATCCAAATCGAGTGCCTCTGCGCGCTCCTTGACCCTTTCGAGTGCCTCCAATTCCTTGGCAGTTAACGTGGCGCTTACCTCACCTGATGCCAATTCATCGCTGGTTCTTCCCATTTTCTTCGAAAGAACCCCACCGTATGCATCCAAGATTTCGATCAAATCGTCAAGGTCTCGCTCGAGCGAACCCGCATTTGACTTTACATAGTTGATCGGATTGTTCAGCTCGTGGGCAATGCCTGCTGTCATCTGTCCCAACGATGCCAATTTCTCCGACTGAATCAATTGGTTTTGCGCGCCGCGCAGCTCTTCGAGCGCCCACTTGAGCTCGTCGTTTGTCTGGCTCAACTCACCCGTACGCTCCGATACACGGGATTCAAGCTGGGCGTTTTGCTGCTTGACTATGGCTTCGTTTTCCATCGATGCAGCAAGCGCTTTTGCATTGGCCGCTTCGCGCTCCTTTTTCAATTGGTTGATCCGGTCGCCCAAGGCAAAACTCAGCAAGAGCATCTCGAGAACCGTTCCCAGCGGAAGAAAAATCGAGGTCATCGGGGTGCTGGCAAGCACGTTGAAATCGCGCAAAACCTGGGTCGTGACGCCCGCCAGAAAAAAGCCCCACGCCAGTAAGAACCAACCCGCTGATGGACTTCCACGGCGCAAACAGATCACCGACAAGAACAGGATCATCGGCGCGGAGAGGGCGCCCAAATTCACCAAATTGTATGAAATCGACGTCTGCCCGAATAGCGCCATAACGAACGCCAAACCATAGACACCGTACAGGCCCAAAATGAACTTATCCCAGCCCGGGGCAAAAGTTTTGACGCGCAAAAACGAGCGGGTAAACGATAGCGCGGCCAATCCACTGGCCGCTCCAACAAGCACCAACCCATTGACACTCAACCAAGGAGAGTCGCCCCAAATCAGACGGTCGTAGCCATTGAACGACCACTGCACCAGCCCGACGGTCACCACCACCATCACATAGCGGAAGTAATCGATCTGGCCCGTACTCATAAAGAGGAACAGGTTGTAAAGCAGCATCGCCAACACAATCCCTGTGTACAATGCAAAAATGATGTCGCGGTTGTCCGTGTGCTCCTCCCAGCGCGCTGGAGACATCCGCTCGAAAGGCATCACCAATTGCTTTGTCGATACGATCCGAACGATCAACTTCCGCGTCGGGTTCAGCGGCCGTGAAAACCGAGGCAGTACCCGGTTGCGGTTCACCCCCACTGCGGCACCCATCTCTGCAGCGCGCACCACGCGGTCCCCATCGACTTCAAACCAAGCCACACTGTCGAGCGTCGGATTCTCGATCACCAGCATGTCCTCAACTTCCCCGTGCTGCCAACCTTCGATCACCACCCAGAAGGCTGAGGATGAAGTGAGCCCGTTGACCAATTGGCCTTCCACAACCTCACCAGGAGCATGCAGGGCTTCCACGGGGGTGAGCGAGCGGCCCGGGTCCTCAACCACGCGCAAATGCAGCGGGCCAGCTGCCCGGTCCATGGCATACTGCTGTTGGCGCTGCTGGTACAATCGCTGCTGCGCACTATCGCCGCAAGAGCCCAAGCCGAAAGCCATGACCACCCCCAGTACCGCAATGCCCAACAACGCGAGTAGACGTGACATCGACAGAATGCGCGGCATCATATCAAGTTGTTCTCCACGTGATAATCAACGGGACCGAAGCGGCCTTTGAGACCGTGGCACTTGCTCGGCTCCTCCGCCATTGCGCGCACGAAATTTTGCACGAGATCCTGGGAATTCTCAAGCGACTCCGGAGAAATAAAATGCCCGATTTCAGAAAGGATCGGCGGTGCCGGGTAATCAAACACGCCGGCCACACCCACGTTCTTCAAAATATCGAAGCCCAGGCTGCGCTGCATCGCGTTCATGTTCCGGCCCATAAATGCAAAGCCGTGACGCACGTTCAAAAAGGACATCACGCCAAGCCCAGCACAGGCCATGGGAACCATTCCAATCCCAGCAACAGCCACCTCACGGTGGCTCCATAGCGCACAAAATTCACCGCACCCCTCTTCAAGATGGTCCTCAACCAACCTTGAAACTTCTGGGTGCGCACCGGCTACGGCACGCTCCATCGGCAGGCGATTGTCCGGCGAACGACGCATCAGGCGCATTCCCGAAAGCACACGATCACCATCAGCATCGAGCAACATGAAAACCGTATGATC
>CALACF010000190.1 GCA_937890245.1 uncultured Flavobacteriales bacterium | reverse complement strand
GCGTCACGTGGCTCTCGTCGACCACCATCAGGAAGTCGTCCGGGAAATAATCGAGGAGACAGAAGGGGCGTTGGCCTTGATCGCGGCGGTCGAAGTAGCGGGAGTAATTCTCGATTCCGGAGCAAAAGCCCAATTCACGCATCATCTCCAAATCATGTGTCGTACGCTCCTCAATCCGCTGGGCCTCCACTTTCAGCCCCTGCGACTCCAAGAACTCGACCTGTTTGACCATGTCCTGTTGGATTTCCCAGATGCAGGTTTGCAGGGTCTCCTTTCCAGTGACAAACAAGTTCGCTGGATAGATTTTAACCGTTTCCAAGACCTCGATCACTTTGCCCGTGTCGGGTTCAATGCGAGACAATCCTTCGATTTCATTGCCCCAAAACTCTACGCGCAACGCATAATCTGTATAAGCCAAGTAGATGTCAACCACGTCCCCATTGACCCGAAATGCCCCCCGTTCAAAATCTCCACGCGTACGGTGGTACAGTGTTTCCACCAGCCGATGGAGCAGCCCGTCTCGAGAAAATTTCTGCCCGACATCCAGCGAGATGACATTCTTGTGGAACTCCACTGGATTGCCAATTCCATATATGCAACTGATCGAAGCGACCACAATCACATCCCTTCGCCCGCTCATCAAGGACGAGGTCGTACTCAGCCGTAGCTTTTCAATCTCGTCGTTGATCTGCAGGTCCTTCTCGATGAACGTGCCGGTAGACGCAATGAAAGCCTCGGGTTGGTAGTAATCATAGTAGGAGACGAAGTACTCCACGAGATTGTCCGGAAAGAACTCGGTAAACTCAGAGTACAGCTGGGCCGCCAGCGTCTTGTTGTGAGAAAGCACCAGCGTGGGGCGCCCCGTCTGCTCAATCACATTTGCGATTGTGAACGTTTTCCCTGAGCCTGTCACCCCGAGGAGGCACTGATGACGCGCACCTTCATTTAAACCGGCAACCAATTCGTCGATGGCCTGGGGCTGATCCCCCGTTGGTGAAAATTCACTCTCCAGTTTAAATGCCTTCATGCCAATCCTACTTCTGTCCCCAAATCTCGCCCAAATCTTGGCGGTATTCTCGTCAAAGGTGCGCCCAAAACTCGACGCACAAAAAAAGGGGCTGAAGCCCCTTTTCTCAAATGCGTTGTTAGCTGAGCGTTACTCTGCGACCACTTCAAAGGACACCTCAACGATGACTTCTTTGTGGAGGCGAACATTTGCCTTGTAGCTGCCGAGGTCGCGGATGGGCTCCTCGAGGATTGAGATGGTCCGACGCTCAATGGTGAATCCTTCTTTGCTGAAGGCATCGGCCAATTGAATGTTGTTGACCGATCCAAAGATCTTGCCACTTTCACCGGCTTTTGCGCCGATGCGAAGGGTAATACCTGCAATTTTTTCAGCGATTTCGCGAGCGTCTTCCGTGGCTTTCGCAGCCTTGTGAGACTGCTGACGAAGGGTCTCAGCGACCACTTTGCGCGCCGACTCAGTCGCTGCAATAGCGTATCCCTGAGGAATCAGGAAATTACGTGCGAAGCCGTTCTTGACGCGGACGATTTCGTGCTTCGAACCGAGGCGCTCGACTTCTTGCTTGAGGATGATATCCATGATAGCGAAGGTTTAAGTGGATCAGTGGAGCTGATCAGCAACGTAAGGGAGAAGCGCAATGTGGCGGGCCTTCTTGATGGCCTGGCCGACGCGACGCTGATATTTCAGTGAGGTACCAGTCAAACGGCGAGGCATGATTTTGCCTTGCTCGTTCACCAGCATAAGGAGGAAATCTCCATCCTTGTAATCGATGTACTTGAAGCCCTTCTTGCGGAAGCGGCAGTACCGTTCGCTCTTGGTGTCAATCGCGATCGGGTTCAGGTAGCGGACGTTCTTATTGTTGGCCATGTCGTAGAGTTAGGGCGCAATCAAGCTTTTTCCACAGAAACTTCAGCAGCGGGTGCGGCAGGAGCGTCAGCGCGTTTTTTTGCGCGGTCGCGGCCAGACTCGGCGTAGGCGATGTGGTGCTTGTCCATTTTAGTAGTCAAGAAACGAATCACGCGCTCATCGCGACGGAATTCGGTTTCAAAAGGAAGAATTGAGTCCGGAGTCGCATCGAACTCGACAAGGAAATAGAATCCTGTCGATTTCTTTTGAATCGGATAAGCAAGCTTGCGCATGCCCCAATTTTCTTGGTGGGTGATCTTCGCGCCTTGTTCTTCAAGGAGATCCTTGAATTTTTTGACGACGTCCATGGCCTGCTCTTCTGAGAGGACCGGGGTGATAATAAATACTGTCTCGTAGCGAGTCCGTAGCATAGCAGTGCGAAAGGGGGCGCAAATCTACGTCAGATGTCGTAGCTGTGCAACCCTGATTTGAGACTGTTTGCTCCGTGTGCAAAAAAGTCCTTCAAATATCGGCCAATTCGCCCCAAATTTGACCCCATGTCCGCAGACTCAGCCAGCAACTTTCTCGTATCCGCACGGAAGTACCGTCCAACCACATGGGAAACGGTCGTCGGTCAAAAATCTATCACCGACACCCTTCGGCACAGCATCGAAACGGGAAAAATTGCCCAAGCCTACCTTTTTTGCGGTCCGAGAGGGGTCGGAAAGACCACTTGCGCGCGCATTTTCGCGAACACAATCAACGGTTTTACGCAAGAACAGGCCGAGCGGAGCTTCAATGTTTTCGAACTTGACGCTGCATCAAACAACGGCGTTGACCAGATCCGATCCATCATCGACCAGGTTCGAATCCCGCCCCAAGATGGACGTTATAAGGTATATGTAATCGACGAGGTGCACATGCTCTCCAAGGATGCCTTCAATGCCTTCCTCAAAACCCTGGAGGAGCCACCTCCACACGCCGTCTTCATATTGGCAACCACGGAAAAACACAAAATCCTGCCCACGATTTTGTCTCGTTGCCAGATCTACGACTTCCGCCGCATCACCACCTCCGATATCGCCGCACACCTTAAATATGTGGCAGAGCAGGAACAGGTTGAGACCGACGACGAGGCCCTCAATGTCATCGCCCAACGCGCTGATGGGGCCATGCGGGACGCCCTTTCCATTTTCGACCAGCTCGTCGCGTCTTCGAATGGCAAGGTGCATTATGCCAATGTAACCAAGCACCTTAACGTCTTGGGGCACGACGTCTACTTCGGGCTACTCGACGCTTGTCTTGACGGAGAAATTGGATCCGCCCTGCTCGCATTGGATCGCGTCCTGGCCGAGGGGTTCGATGGCCATCACTTTATTACTGGCCTGGGTCATCATCTTCGCACACTCTTGGTGAGCAAGGACGAGGCCACGTGGAAGTTGATGGAGTCCAGTCCCACGGTCGCGGACCAATTCAAAGCCCAGACGGAAAAATGCTCGCTCCACTTCCTTGTAGGAGCCATCGAAGCAGTCAACCGCGCCGACCAACAATACCGCATGTCGCGACATCAACGACTGCTCATCGAACTGCTCGTTATGCAGATTGGATCCCTCGACGCGGCAGCCGCGGACGGGGCAAAAAAAAAATGAAGTCCTCGATGCAGGCCTGCTCCGCCCCATCCTTGGGGCCGAACTGAAGCCCGCTCCCGCTCCGACACCCGCACCGACATCTGCTCCCGCTCCGACACCCGCTCCGGCATCCGCTCCCGTTCCGGTTGTCGCACCTGCACTTGCGCCCGCAATTGTGGTTGAGCCTGTCCCCGCCCGCCGCCGATCTGGAAGCCGGCTCGTGGCCCTGGCGTCTGACAAGCCACAGGCGACTGAAGATGTCGTCGAGATCATCAAGGCGACCGACGCCTTTACCGAGGCCGATCTTCGCACGGCGTGGGAAGCCTACGCCCAGGTATTGCGGGACCAGAACAAGGTGGGGCTAGCGGCGACGATGCTTCAGAGCAAATGGTCGCTCGTCGAACAGCGAATTGGCCTTGAAGTATCGAATACGAGTCAGGTGGTGATGCTCGGGGAGCTCAAGCTTGACATGCTGCAATTCATCCGTGCACGGGTCAACAACGGCCAGGTCGATCTTGAACTGACGGTCATGAACCACGAAGCTGCGCCCGCTGAATTTCTGACGAGCAAGGATCGATACGACCGGATGGTGGAGCGGCGGCCTGCTTTGGAAACGCTGCGCAAGCGTCTGGACCTCGACCTGAGCTGATTCCCGATGCGCGTCGACAAGTTCCTTTGGTGTATTCGCGTATATAAAACGCGCAGTCTCTCAAGCCGCGCTGGACGTGAGGGCCGCGTTGAAATCAACGAGCTCAAGTGCAAGCCGAGCAAGGACATTGAGCCCGGTGATGTCATCGGTATTCGTCGCACGGGTTCGCATCGTCTGTATAAGGTATGCTCGCGCCCAAAAAGCAGGGTGGGGGCGGCCCTCGTTTCGACCTATGCCAATGAAGTGACGCCACAGCATGAGCTAGACCGCATCGAACAAGTGCGGCTCATGGCCTTGGGCCAGCCCCACCACCTTGGCCGCACCGGGCGGCCAACCAAGCGGGACCGCCGCCTATGGTCGAAAGGCCGTGGCGATGACGAGCGCCATTGAGTTCCGCCATCCCCTCGTTTTGATTTCGCACGCATGCACCTAACAACAGCCCTCATCACAGCGGCGCAAACCCAACCCTTGCGCCACGCCGCCCTCTGGCCGCATCTGGCGAGCCCTTCCGATTGCGTTCTGGCCGCCGACGGCCTCAGCTCCACTTTTCACATGGGCTGTTTTTCCTCGGGCGAGCTCGTCGGCATCGCAACCCTCGTCGCACAACATTGGGATGCCCTCCCCGATGCACGCCCGGCCGAACCCCAAATGCGCCTCCGAGCCATGGCAACCCATATTGAATGCAGAGGACATAATGTGGGGTCGGTTATAATAAAAGCGGTTTTGGGCGAATTATACACGTGCAAGAAAGATTGGGTTTGGTGCGACGCCAGGGTATCGGCAATTGGCTTCTACAATCGGGTGGGTTGGAGCGTTGATTCTAAA
>CALACF010000189.1 GCA_937890245.1 uncultured Flavobacteriales bacterium | reverse complement strand
AAATTCATGCAGAAGGAAGACACCTTCTTGCTGAACTTTGGATACCAAGGCTGCCAAAGCGCAATCGAGGCATTGGTGAGTCGCCACGACGTGATCGTGTATGATTCAGAAAGCCATGCCTGCATGGTGGACGGCGTCCGTTTGCATCTGGGCAAGCGCTTCGTCTTCAAGCACAACGACATGGAGAGCTTCGTCAAGCAGCTCAACCGCGCCCGCGCCTTGACTGAGGCAAGTGGCGGTGGCATCCTTGTGGTGACAGAAGGCGTATTTGGCATGGCCGGCGACCAAGGCAAGCTGAAGGAGATCGTTTCCTATAAGAAGGCGTACGGCTTCCGCTTGTTTGTCGACGATGCACACGGTTTCGGTACGGTGGGTGAGAACGGCCGCGGCGCTGGAGACGCCCAAGGCGTGCACGACGAAATCGACGTGTACTTCGGAACCTTCGCCAAGGCGATGGCTACAATTGGCGCTTTTGTTTCGGGCTCGGCCGACGTGATCGAGTACTTCCGCTACAACATGCGCTCGCAGACCTTTGCGAAGTCGCTTCCGGCGCCCATCGTGGCCGGCGCAATCAAGCGCTTGGAGATGATGACCACGCAACCCGAGCATCAGAAGCAGCTCTGGACCATTGCGACAGCCCTTCAAAAAGGACTGGTCGACGGCGGTTTCAACATTGGTGCTACGAACAGCTGTGTCACCCCCGTCTTCTTGCAAGGCGGCATTGGCGAGGCAACCAACTTGACGGTGGATCTGCGCGAGAACTACGGCATTTTCTGCTCGATAGTCTTGTACCCAGTGGTCCCCAAGGACGTGATCATGCTCCGCTTGATTCCGACGGCTTCGCACACGCTCGAGGACGTACGGTACACAGTCGAAACTTTCACTGCCGTCAAAGACAAGCTCGCTTCGGGCAAATACGTCGGCGAGGGCATCGCTAGCTGGGCCTGATTTCTTGCGCTGCTTCGTCGAACTCAGTTACGTCGGGACGGCCTATCACGGTTGGCAGCGTCAGCCGCATTCTATTTCTGTACAGCAGGTTGTCGAGGAGAAACTCGGACAGCTCTTGCGCGCAGGCGGTCCGGTCACTGTGGTGGGTTGCGGCCGCACCGATGCAGCTGTCCACGCTACGCAGTTTTTTGGCCATTTCGACGCCGAAGTGGACTTTGACACGCCTGACTCAAAAATTGCATCCTGGGAAGAAGCTGCCTGGAAGCTGAACGGCATGCTACCGACTGACATCGGCATCCGCCGTATTTGGCCTGTTTCCGACAAGGCGCACGCCCGCTACGACGCACTGGAGCGCGTTTATACGTATTGGGTTCATTTGAAGAAAGATCCGTTTTTGGAAGGGCGCTCGGCGCGTGTCTACCACGACTTGGATGTTGAGGCGATGAACCGTGCGGCTGCTTGCCTATTGGAAGCGCGAGATTTCAAGTCCTTTGAGAAAACGGGCGGTGGCCAGAAAACCTCGATCTGCGACGTGCGCCGCGCCGAGTGGACTGTTTGCCCGGACGGGCGCCTGCGCTTTGATATCTCTGCCGATCGGTTCCTGCGCAATATGGTCCGTGCCATCGTCGGCACCCTCTTGGAAGTGGGCCGAGGCCGCTTGGCGGCTGAAGACATGCCTGCGTTGATCGAGGCCAAGGATCGTGGGCAGGCCGGCACCTCTGCGCAGGCCTGCGGCCTGTACCTTGCGTCCATAGAATATGCAGACATTTAAGGACGCCCCCGTTCTCAAGCGCATCGTCGCCTTGGTCCGCCCATACCGCCGCCGCTTTGCGTGGACTGGCGTGCTGGTGATGGTGCTGGCGCTGCTGTCGTGGATCCGCCCTTATCTCATCCGCTTGGCCATCGACGAAAAGGTGGCTGCCGGCGACCGCGAGGGCTTGCTCGCCATATTTGTTGCGGTTGTGGGGCTGGTGGTCATCGAAGCCGCCTTGCAGTTCTTCCAAACGTATTGGGCCAATTGGGTTGCGCAATCCGTCACCTTCGACCTGCGCGAACGCCTCTTCGCACACGTCCTGAATTTCCGGCTTGCGTATTTTGATAAAACGCCCGTAGGCCAACTCGTCACGCGCCATGTATCCGACATCGACGGCATCTCCAACGTTTTTTCCAACGGGCTGCTCAATGCAGTGGGCGACATCCTGCGTCTGCTCGTGGTTGTTGTAGCTATGTTGCTGGTCGATTGGGAATTGGCATTGGTGGTGCTGGCGCCCGTACCTGTATTGGTCTGGGCCACCCGCATTTTTCAAAAGGCCATCAAATCATCCTTCGTCGCCGTTCGCAATGAAGTTTCTAGGATCAACGTCTTCGTGCAAGAGCATGTCACGGGCATGGGCGTCGTGCAGGCCTTCCACCGCGAGGCCGCCGAAAGCGCAAAATTTGACGTCCACAATGCCGCCCACCGCGATGCAAATATCCGCAGCGTTTGGGCCTTTTCGGTCTTTTTTCCCGTCGTGGAAATGCTCTCGGCAACCAGCGTTGCATTGCTTCTGTGGTGGGGCGTCGATGGTGTCGCGGCAGGGAAAATGTCGCTCGGCGTCGTGCTCCAATTCGTGCTCTACGTCTTCATGCTCTACGGGCCGATTCGCCAACTTGCCGACCGTTTCAACGTCTTGCAAATGGGCATCGTCAACGGCCAACGCGTGTTTGCACTGCTCGACCGCCAGGAGTTGATGCCAATTTCGACTGCTTTGGACGATGCCTCAGGGGACGACGACGCGTTCATATTTGAGGGGCGGGTGGTTTTCGAGGACGTTTGGTTCGCGTACAATGACGAGGACTGGGTCTTGCGCGGCGTGAGTTTCGAGGTTGCCGCTGGCGAGACGGTCGCCTTTGTCGGCGCGACCGGCGCTGGCAAATCAAGCATCATTGCTTTGATGAGTCGTTTCTACGCCCATCAAAAGGGCCGCATCACCATCGACGGTCTCGACATAGCTTCCGTTCCCTTGCCAGCTCTGCGAAACGGTCTTTGCGTCGTCCCGCAAGACGTATTCCTTTTCAGCGGCACCCTGCGTGAAAACATCTCCCTTTTTGACGACGGCTACTCACTTGAACAAGTCAAAGATGCGGCCGAGTCCGTGGGTGCCGCAGCATTCATTGAACAGCTCCCCGGCGGCTACAACTACGACGTGCGCGAGCGCGGCCTGATGCTCTCCACAGGCCAACGACAACTCATCGCCTTCACCCGGGCCTACATCCGCAACCCGGCCGTTTTAATCCTCGACGAAGCCACCTCGTCCATCGACTCCGAAAGTGAGGCGATGATCCAGCGCGCCACAGCTCGCCTGACGCAGGGCCGCACCTCGGTCGTGGTAGCGCACCGCCTCAGTACAATCCGAGATGCTCAGCAAATTCTCGTTTTGGACGCCGGTTGCATTGTCGAGCGCGGAAGCCACGAAGACTTGCTGGCGATGAAAGGGGCGTACCACCGGCTATTCGAGCTGCAGTTTAGTTCTGACGCGTAATTTTGTTGCCAATATGCATGAGAAGTCATGCGTTGTCGTCGTATATTGGCATTAATGTATGAGAAGTCAGACAATTCGTGGTACGCGTTAAGCGATCAAGCCTTGGTTGCACATATCGGTGGATTCGTCAAGCACCATAGAATCAGGCAGAACAAATCCCAAGCCTTGTTATCTAAAGATGCCGGTATAAGTCGCTCCTCGATCAGCCTGTTAGAACACGGGGAAATGGTGTCGCTCCCCACGCTTCTGCAAGTCCTAAGAGCACTGGGGCAGCTCCAAATTTTGGCCGAATTCAACGTGCAGCGAGAAATCAGCCCGCTTGCATTGGCCAAAGCGGAACAAGCACAGCGCAAGAGGGCAAGCCGGATCATTCCAGCAGACGAAGAAAAATCCGACTGGTAGACATGCGGGCTGCTTTCGTCAAAATATGGGGTGAAACTGCGGGTGCAATTTCATGGGACCCGTCAACAAATGTGGTGAGCTTTGAATACGACAGCGACTTCAGAATGAAGGGCGTGGAATTGTCGCCTTTAAAAATGCCAGCCACAGGACAAGTCATTTATAGCTTCCCGGAGTTGGGAACAACGAGAGCCGAGTCGTTGAGTACCTTCAAAGGCTTGCCTGGCATGCTCGCCGACTCGCTTCCTGATCGATACGGGAGCGAACTTCTCAAGCTATGGCTTGCGCAGAGAGGGCGACCTGAAAATAGCATGAACCCTGTTGAAACGCTTTGTTTTATTGGCAAACGCGGAATGGGAGCTTTGGAATTTGAACCGGCGAATTCAAAATACCGCAACGAAGCATTTGATATCGATGTTGAAGAGCTAACCGCCATTGCCGCCCATCTCCTCAAGCAGAAGTCATCATTCCTCACGAACCTAGAGGGGGATAAAAAGCAGGCTGTGCTAGATGTGTTTCACGTGGGCACCTCTGCAGGCGGAGCACGGCCGAAATCGGTTATTGCTTTCAACGAAAATACGGGCCAAGTCAAATCAGGCCAAACGGATGCCCCTGAAGGCTTTGAGCATTGGCTTCTGAAATTCGATGGCATAGACCAGCATGCTTTGGGGCCGACAAAAGGCTATGGAAGGGTCGAGATGGCGTACTACAACATGGCATCGGCCTGTGGCATCGATATGATGCCGTCTCGGTTGCTTTACGAAAACGACCGAGCCCACTTTATGACCAAGCGATTCGACAGGGAAGGAGCAACACAAAAGCACCATGTTCAGACCTTGTGCGCAATGAGCCACATGGATTACAACCAAACGCGCAGCTTCAGCTACGAACAGTTGTTTCAAGTGATGCGAGAACTGAGGCTTCCCTTTTCCTGCGCTCAGCAAATGTTTCGCCGCATGGTGTTCAACGTCTTGGCGCGCAATTGCGATGATCACACCAAAAATTTCGCCTTTCGGATCAAGGAGAACGGACGTTGGGAACTTGCGCCTGCCTATGACATTTGTTTCTCTTACAGCCCCCAAAATGAGTGGGTCAAAGACCACGCTCTAAGCGTCAATAGGAAACGAATAAACATAGGAAAACAGGACCTCATAGCCGTTGCAAAATCTATTGGATACAAGCGTCCGGTAGATACAATTGACCAAATCTATGAGACGATTTCTCAGTGGTCAAAATATGCTGATCAAGTGAAGATTTCGCCAGCTCACCGCGATAGGATCCAAGCGGCGCTTCCTCGCTGGTAACGCCTGCACAGCCGTTCTAAATGCACTTGAAGTGCTCGAAGGGCTCACGGCAGTCTAGGCAGCGATGTTGGGATTTGCAGGCGGTGGAGCCAAAGAGGCTGATCAGTTCTGTGCTTGAGGATTTGCATTGAGGGCAACGCTGCGGGCCTTTGGCGCCTCGTTCTGGTGGGGCGATTCCGTAGGCCTCCAGCCTCGTCTTGGCGTCCTTGCTCAGCCAGTCGGTGGTCCAAGCGGGGCTGTAGACCAGCTCCACCCGCACAGCCCGGCTGCCGATATCTGGTCCAGCTTTCAATGCGCGCACCACATCTTCGGCGATGAAGTCCATCGCTGGACAGCCCATATAGGTGGGCGTGATGTGCACGACCACTTCTTCAACCGCGAGATCTATGCCGCGCACGATGCCCATTTCTACAATGTTGAGCACGGGAATTTCGGGGTCTGCAACACTTTCGAGATGCCGCATGAGCGCCTGCTTCAAAGCGTCGCCAGACTTCAAAGCGTCGCCAGACTTCAAAGCGTCGCCGTCCATCACCAATCGCAACCGGGGTAGGCCCGCTGCAA
>CALACF010000188.1 GCA_937890245.1 uncultured Flavobacteriales bacterium | reverse complement strand
GGAAATGCAGCCAACATTTCCGGCTCCTCGTCTCCATGCGCGTGGTCTCCATGCGTGGCGACTTTCATGGGCTGCCCGAGTGCAGCCTTCAGCACGTCAAGTCCGCTCCCCTTCAAGGCGTTCACCCGCAGCACGGGCTGGCCCAAGGCCGCCTCAAGCGCGGCCATATTCCAACTGGCGCGCTGCGTTTCATTGACCACGACGCACATCGGCATCTCGAGGTCGCGCACTTGCAAAGCGAGGTAAAGGTTGCGTTTGAGGTTGGCCGCGTCGAGCACGAGCAGCAGCGCATCAGGCCGCTGGGGATGCCCGGGGTTGAGCAGCACATCGCGCGTCACCCGCTCGTCGGGCGCCTTGGGATGCAGGCTGTGCGCTCCCGGCGTGTCGATCAGCGTGAAACTGCGCCCCTCAATCTCAAGCTCTGCAGTGTGTGAATCAACCGTAACGCCGGGCAGATTGGCCACCTTCGCCCGTGCGCCGGTCAGCGCATTGAACAAGGTGGTCTTGCCACAATTGGGGTTGCCGATGAGCGCAATTTTCACTGCGGCAAGATGGCCCAAGAGAAGACGTGACGGCATCCCTTTTACGGGGTATTTATGCTCTTGGACTAGCGTGCAATCCAGCCCAATGGATTGTCGGGCGAAGAGCCAGAGGCGTCCCAGATTTCGAGATGGGCCACGGCGCCCTTGCCACTGCCCAGATCGAGTACTGCGCCGAGCCGAGCGCCGGTTTCCACAAGGTCTCCGGCGGCCACCTCGGGCGCGCGCAAGTTGGCGTAGACGCTCCGATGGGAGCCGTGGTCGATCATTATGAGCCAGCCGAGGCCGGGAAATTCTACCACCGTGCTGACGCGCCCCTTGAAGACGGCGTGAACCGGTGCTCCGTCGCTGGTGGCGATGTCGATCCCGTTGTTTTCAACTTGAATTCCCGGGAAGCTGGGATGGGGGTGGGTGCCGAATTTACCGACGAGCGTTCCTTGGCTTACGGGCCAGGGGAGCGCGCCTTTGTTGGACGTGAAGGCGGCCGCTGTTGCCTGGCCTTCTGGTGTCGCGCCAAAGGCGGAGCCAGAGCGTGCGGCAAGGCGGGCTGCTTCGATGATGGCGGCGATGGCCTGGTCGAGTTCGCGCTGCTTGGACTGGGCGCGCTCGACATCCTTGCGGTGGCCGGATTCTTCTTGCTGGAGGGCGGTCAAGACCTGGTCGGCCCTGCGTTTTTTTTCGCGCTGCGACCGGCGTTCATTCTGGAGCTTTCGTCCGATGTCGTCGAGCTCGCCTTGTTGCTCTGCAAGGGCAGCGTGCCGCCCTTCAATGCGGGCCAAGGTGGCTTCGAGTTCTTCCGCTTGGGCGATGCGTCTGGTGGTGTAGGAGCGAACCCAAGCCCAACGCCTGAGTGCCATGGAGAACGATTCTGCATCCAAGAGGAAGGCCCAAAAGTCGTCGCGGGCGCCGAGCCGTTGAGAGAGGCGCAGGGTCGCACCGAATTCTGCGCGAAGCTGCGCCAGCCGGAGCTCCAATGAGTCCAGCCCGGCCACCTCCACAGTGAGGGCCGCCCGCACCGCTCGCTTTTCTGATCCCAACGTGCCCAGCAAAGCGTCGCGCAGTTCGATTTCGCGCCGGATCAACGAAAGCCCCCGCTCGCTCTCCTTTTGCTGCGCCTCGCTTTCCGTGATCAGCTGCTGGGCGCGCGAAATCTGCCGGCCGAGCGTCGCGCGCTCGTTTTCGAGCTCAGACTGTTCACCACCCTGCGCAAACAGAGGACTGCAGGCCATCGCGCAAACGCTTGCCAATGCCCATCCGCCCAGCTTAAAATGTCGTCCGAATGTCCACATCTTCAGGTAGATTGAAGGGCATGTCGTACGCGCGACCAGTTCGTATTCGGTTGATTTCCAATAAAATCTCTTGCGTCCGATCTCCACTTGTAATCAAGACGTCGGTCTTCTGCGGAATCAGCCCGCCGCCTTCAACGATATGCTCTCGATGCACAATGCCAATCGACTTCCGGTTGAACAAATCGTCAAAAACGCTCTGCACCAAATACCCCTGTAGCCCGTCAAACCAGAAGCGCTTCACCAATAAGTCCTCCTCATCTGAGCGCCCCATCACGCGCCCGACAACGCGTTCATCGCGCTCTGTCGTCTCGATGATTTCCAGCTCTGCATTGGGCAGAATCTCCTTGTCTTTTGCGCCGACCAGCCGCATCACCCGCCGCTTGTACTTTGAAATCAGCACATAATTGCGATCGTCGATACGCGAGATGTACTTGTCATCCTCAGTCACCAATTGCACAGCTTGTCCCAATAGCACGGACTGCAGCATTTTGAAATCAACGGGTGCGCCCAGCTCTTGCTCTAGAGCAGTGTAATCACCGAGATATGCAAAGCGGTTACCAGGCACCTTGGACAACATCCTGATCGAATCTTCTGTGAAGATGATGCGGGCAACTTCTACACCCAAGGCCGGCGTAATGCTCAACCAAATTGCCGAATCGCGCCGAAGGCGCAGATTCACCTTAAAGCTTTGATTTCCGTCGTCATTGTGCGTCGAAATCGCCAGCCGCATCCCGTACCAATCCGCCGTAGAAACGGTGGCCTTGTAGCGATTGGCAATCCTCACAGCACTCTGATTATGAAGCGGTTTCCCCTTCTCAAGGCGTCGCACATTTGAGCAGCCCGACCCCCAGATTCCGAGGATGAGCAGCCCGACCAAAAGCCCAATATACCCGCGGCCATTAATCACGGGCCGATTCGATTTTGGCTGTCAAACGCTCCACTTCCCCGCCGGCTTTCAGCGCCCGCTGCCAAAAGGCCTCTGCTTCAGCGGCTTGACCAAGCGCCAAGTAAATGTCCCCAGCATGCTCCAGCAGCGCTGAGCCCACGCGTCCCCTTTTCTCAAGGTCATGCGTCGTCGCCAAGTCTACCCAAACCTGTGCTTCCGCGAACGCTCCGCGCTTGTATAGCACCCACGCGTACGTATCCTCGATCGCCGCATCCCCCGGAATTTGTGTTATAGCAAACTCCACCAGCTCCAGCGCCCGATCTAATCGCTCCCCATGTATGGCCAATTCGTATGCGTAGTTGTTTTGTACCCAAGGCGAATTAGGAACGAGCAAAACCAAGCGCTCATAGGCGCGCCAAGCCTCCTCGTGCCGCGCCAAGGACAGCAGCGCCCGTGCCTTCAGTTCGCCATAACGACGGTGCATGTTTTCGTCATCGATCACGAGTGGCCATCCGGATTGACACGCCTGCACGACCTGCTCAAAATGGCCCAATTCGCTGTGCGCTTGTGCCAAGCCCAAATGGAAACGTGGCAGCATAGGAAACAGCAACACACCTTCTTCTG
Source organism: uncultured Flavobacteriales bacterium (assembly GCA_937890245.1). GTDB lineage: Bacteria > Bacteroidota > Bacteroidia > Flavobacteriales_D > Sanyastnellaceae > UBA8752. Next base: position 2,924 of record CALACF010000188.1, on the reverse strand, counting down.
CCGCGGCGATGGCCTCTGTCACGCGCCCCGATTCGAGTAGAAGTTCGACAGCAATGCCCAGCGATTCGGGCTGGTCTTCGGCCAGGGCTGCGCAGGCCAAAAAAGCATCGGCGGCCTCGCTATACAGCTCGTGCTGAACGTAATGCTTGCCCTTTAAAAAATGTGGCCTCGCCTCGCCCGGCAGGGCTTCAATCAAGGCTTCAATCAACACCAAATGCAGACCATCCAGTGCAGGCAATGGACGGGCCGTGTTGATCCACAGCTCACTGATATGTACCGCATCAACGGGGTCGTCGTCCCCCAAATGCGACAAGCCATGCAAAAGCAGGACGTGCGCCTCGGTCAAATGCCCTGTATTGATCACGTGAATCGCCTTGAGCATTTGATACGCTCCGCACGTCGGACAGCGGACCATTGCCCGATCCAAGGTCGCCTCCAATTCCACAATCAAACCCTGCGACTCGTAGAAACCAAGAAGTTGAAACAACATCTCAATATCAGCGGGATTCTCAGCGTGCTGTGCCTCATAGATCTCCCGAAAGTCCAATTCCTTGCCGAACATCTTTTGCGTTTCCAATCGCAATTGGGTCCAATACGGGTCCGCCCCGAACACCCGTTCCACGCGGTCAATCGTCTCCAAAACGCCGTCTATATCGCGCCTCGCGGCGTAAGCGTCAATCAGCAACTCATAGACCGTTTGGTCATGTGGCGCGTGATCCAAAATCCACTCAAAGTGCTCAATAGCGGTTTTGTACTGCCCGATTTCCAAGGCCAATTCCGCCAGGGCCTGTCTAAACCAACGATTCTCAGGCTCCAATTTTATGGCCACCTCAAAGCGGTCCCAGGCCGCCTCAACGCGTCCGAAGTCCTGGTCCATTCGCCCCAATTCAAACAACAGACCAGCCGCTTCTGGGTCGGTTTCCAATGCCTTGCTCAAGGCCTCGTACGCCGTCTCTGGGTCGTCTTTCAGCTTCGCAAGTTGCGCGGCATAAAACCCATCGAGTACTTGCGGACTTGTCGGATCCCGATCGCCTCCATCGCCTCCATCGTCCCCGCTGCTTGCCAGATGCTTTCCCGCGCCTCCGCACCCAGAGAATCCAAAGCCAGAAATTAGACTGAAGCCCAAAAAAAGCACGCTGCTCAAAGAGATGAAGTCCGCCCTGCGCATCATTTGATTTCCGTGTAATCTCCGGCCGAAAGTTGATCGGCTTTGCGCGTGATATTGGCATGATTGCCGACCATCGAATGCTGTAAATTCACCCCGTCAAGGCGGGCATGCTCGCTCACCAGGCAATCGCTCAAGCGCGAATCCAGTACCAGGCAGCCATTGCCCAGGCTGACATTCGGACCCACCACGGAGTTGCGAATGACCGTTCCCTCGCCAATCGAACAAGGCGGTACGACCACCGAATCCTCGAGCACAACCGACGTGTGCACCTCGGCACGATTGCCCAAAATACTCAGAACCTGCGAATTGGTCTCAATCGTCACCTTTGCATTCCCGCAATCCATCCACCGATCGACCACCCCGGGACTGAACCTCACGCCCGACTCAGTCATGTGCCGGAGCGCATCAGGCAACTGATACTCACCACCATGCCTTACCTTTTCATCGATCAAACGCTGGATGGCCGCACCCAATTTCTCTCCCTCCACGATGTGATAAATCCCAATCATTGCCAGGTTGGAAACGGGATTTTCGGGCTTTTCTGCATAAGACGCAATGCAGCCCTCTGCATCGAGCACCACCACCCCAAACTGGCGCGGGTCCTCGATCTCCTTCACAAATAATGTCCCACCCTCGTTACTCAACTTGAAGCCTTCGGGCGTCGTGAACAACGTGTCGGCAAAAGCCACCACCACTTCGCCCTCCAACAATTCTTTCGCGCACCAAATAGCGTGCGCAGTCCCCAGCGGCTCGGTCTGCTCGACCACGATCGCTTCGGCTCCGAACCGGGCCGCCATGCTTCGCAAACTTGCGGCCACTTCGTCGCCAAAGTCCCCCACGACGAACGCAATCCGCTCCACCTTTTCGGGCGCCAGATTCACCAAATGACTGACCAGCCGCTCTACAATGGGCACCCCAGCAATCGGTATCAGCGGCTTGGGAACCGTCAGTGTATGCGGACGCAATCGGCTGCCCCGCCCCGCCATTGGAATAATTAAATTCATGCTTGTCTTCGGTTTAAGCTCCAGGGAAAATGGGCTTGCGCTTTTCGAGGAAGGCACGCACGCCCTCCTTAAAGTCCTCCGTCCCAAATAAATGCCCGAAAGCTGCAATCTCAACTTCAAATCCATCGGGCTGGCCACTGGCGTTGACCGCGTTGATGGCTTCAGCAACGGCACACGGCCCATTGCGAGAAATCTTGGTCGCAGTCTTCATGGCGGCCTCCATCAACGCTTCGGCCTCCACAACCTGCGTGACCAGGCCCATGCCCAAAGCCTCGGCTGCATCGACCATCCGCGCAGTCAAGACCATCTCCATCGCCCGCCCCCGACCGACGACATGGGCCAAACGCTGGGTCCCACCATAGCCGGGTATCAGCCCAAGTGTCACTTCGGGCAGCCCCATGCGGGCGCCCTCAGCAGCCAGTCTCAACTGACAAGCCAGGGCCAACTCCAGCCCGCCACCCAGGGCAAACCCATTGATCGCTGCCACAAACGGTACGCGCGACCCCGCAATCGCGTCAAAAAGTATTTTCTGGCCCTTGGCGGCGAGCGCCTGGCCTTCCTCTGCATTGAAATCGGCGAACTCTGTGATATCGGCTCCCGCAACAAAGGCCTTCTCGCCGCTGCCCGTCAGCACGACGGCTCGGATGTTTTTTTCGCCTTGAAGCTTGGCCACTTCGGCGGCCAGTTCTGCGATACACGCGCCGTTCAGGGCATTCAGTTGTTTGGGCCGTTCGATGGTGAGCACGGCGATG